>DASUVR010000114.1:0-4347 GCA_036378855.1 Gemmatimonadales bacterium
GACCAGGGTGGGCCGGCGGATGACCCGTCCCACGATCTGCATAAAATGGCGATTGACCACCGCTCCTGGTGCCGTCACATTGAGCGGGCCGCTCAGCTGTCGATCGTCCAGTAGATGCCGGATGGCACCCACCACATCATCGATTGCAATCCAGCTCATCCACTGGTAGCCATGCCCCTGAGGTCCGCCCAGTCCCAGACGAAATGGAGGCAGGAGCTTGGCCAGGGCGCCGCCCTCTGGACTGAGTACCACTCCAAACCGGGGGTGAACCACCCTGATTCCGGCCTCACGGGCAGGTTCGGCCGCCGCTTCCCATTCGAGGCACACCCGGACAAGAAAGTCCTGCTCCGGGTTTCCCGGAGCGCTCGATTCGGTCAGCAGTTCGTTTCCCCGATCACCGTAGATGCCGACGGCGGATGCGGAGATCAGAACCTCCGGCCGGGACTGGAGCCGGCTCAGAGCTTGGCTCAGCAGGCCAGTACCCAACGTTCTGCTTTGCAGGATCCGGCGTTTTCTGGTTGCCGTCCACCGGCTGCCGATGTTCTCTCCGGCCAGATGGATGACGCCATCTATCCGTCCCAACTGGTGCAGATCGAGAATGCCGCCACCAGGGTCCCAGCTGATTTCTCCCGGCTCCGCCGGGCCTCGAGTCACCCGGGTGATGCGATGGCCGTCGGCTGCCAGGCGAGGGAGAAGGGCGGAGCCGATCAGCCCTCCGGCGCCGGTGATCATCAGGTGAAGGCCTGAAGACATGCCGCGTTCCTCGACCACTCTGATTCCTTTCCTGTTTGGGTTGATCCCGGCCGGTTGTTCAGCTCAGCAACCCCGGCCGCCGGTCGCCCAAGCCTGCACGATAAGCCGAGTATCAGACGGCGACAGTTTCCGCTGCAGCGATGGCAGACGGGTACGGCTGATCGGGATCGACAGCCCCGAATCTCAACAGCAGCCGATCGGGGCGGAAGCCCGTGCGGCGCTTGTCCGACTGATGCCCCCTGGATCCACCGTGCGCCTGGAAACCGATGTTGCTCCCTACGACCAGTATGGCCGGGCCCTGGCGTATGCCTGGGCCGGAACCACGCTGATCAACGAAACGATGGTCCAGGACGGCTGGGCCGTGCTCTACACCGTGCCGCCCAATCTGAAATACGTCGATCGGCTGCGACGGGCACAAGAAGAGGCCCGCGCACGCCGCACGGGCCTCTGGTCACAACACGGCTTCGACTGTTTACCCAGCGATTTCCGCCGGGGTCGCTGCGTCAGCTCACCTTGAAGGTCTTCATCATGCCGTGCGCGAGATGCGGCTTCCCATCCTTCTGATCGGGAACGAAGCAGATAAAGCCGTAGTCGCCCGGCGACAGATCGGCGGTGAACGAGCCGCGGCCTCCCTTGTCCAGCACTGTCACCCCACCCAGCGGCTGAGCCGGGGGCGGGCCCTTCATGCCTTGCTCGGCCCACCTGCCGAAGTCTTCGGTGGTTTTGCCGGGAGCAAGCTTCAGCAGCACCACTTCATGGGGTTGTGGCCCGGCGTTCTCCACCATGATTGTCTGCCGGCCGGCCTTGAGTGGCTGAGAGGGCTGAAAGTCGTAGTCGAGCAGCTTGATGGTCACGTCTGCCGGGGGGAGCTGAGACGCCGTGGTAGAGGAGCCTTCCGTGACGGTGAAAGGCCGGGCCATTCCCTTGGCCGCGTGGATCGTTCCATCGGGGCTCGGGATCAGGCAGATGTACGCGTAGTTCCCGGGGGATAGAGCCTCGGTGGCCTCGGTTTCCTGGCCTGGTGCAATGCCGTTGGGACCTCCGACGAACTTGATCCAGGATGGTGGTGGTCCGCCGCTCTTGAGCGCCTGCCCCAGATCATTCATGGTCTTGCCCTGTTCCAACTTGATCAGCTGGGCCTGATGCAGCTCCTTGCCATGGTTGACCAGGTGCACGCTCACTGCGCCGGCCGGCATACTGTCCGGCGCCTCAAATGCATAGTCGCTGGCAGTCACGGTAATGGCAGCAGGTGTGGCGCTGGGAGTTTCTGACACCGATCCTCCCTCGACCTTGTGTCGATCGGGGGAACAACTCGCGAGAAGCGCAGCGATGGCCAGCACTGCGCCGAGTCGCGTTCCTTGACCCATGAATCCTCCTGTGAGTGTGAGATGAGCGGGGCCAAGATGCAGGCCGAGGCTTAAAAGCGCCAGTGGTCGGAGACTATCTCACCACCTGACCCGCTCTCCGGACCAGCAGCAGATCCGTGATGTTGTCCATCGTGAGCAGCCCCACCAGCACTCCCCTCACGTCCACCACCGGCAGGGCCGGCAGCCGGCTGGCCCGCAAACGCTCGAGCGCCTCCTGGAACCCGAGTGTCGGTTGCACACTCGGCACACCGCTGGTCATTGCCTCGGCTACGCTGGAGCTGGGGCCCTTCTGCGACAGGCCGCGGATGAGGTTGTCGCGAGTGAGAATCCCTTCCGTTCGACCCAGGTTGTCCACCACGGGAAACTCCCGCTGCTCTCCGCTCAGCAGCAGCTCGACTGCTTGATTGAGGGTGGCGTACACCGGAATGGTTCGGAATTCCGTCACCATCATTTGACTCACCTGGAGGCCTTGCCCGGCCAGCCGTGTTTCCACGGTGGCTGCCTCCGCGTTGGCCCCGAGGAACACGAAGAATGCTATCAGGACCAGCAATGGCTCCGGCCGGGTAAGGCCGTAGAGTCCGCCAAGCACCGCAAACGTCTGACCGAGTGTTGCCGCAATGCGGGTTCCCCGCAGCAGCCCCAGCCGGCTGGCCAGCAGTGCCCGGAGCACTCGGCCCCCATCCATGGGAAATGCCGGTATGAGATTGAACAGCAGCAGGTAGAGGTTGATGCTGACGAGCTGTGCCAGGAACGGCTGGTTCTCGTTGAGCCGGGCTATCTCGGCGTGGCTTCCGGTCAGCCGCAGAATGGCAAGAAGGATCCCGGCAATCGCCAGTGTCACCGCCGGCCCCGCCAGTGCGATCAGCAGCTCCTGCCTTGGCTCATCGGGAATGCGTTCGAGGCGGGCTACGCCGCCGATGGGAAGGAGAATGACGTCAGGGGTGCGCACCCCGAAGCGCCGGGCCATCAGGATGTGACCGAACTCATGCAGGAGGATGCAAGCGAAGAGGGCAAGCAGCGCGAGAGCGCTGGTCAGCGCCGCCTCTGGCCCGCCCTCCGAATAGCCGATCAGCGCCCACCACCCTACGATCAGCAGAAAGGTGACGTGCACCTTGATGGCGGTGCCGGCTATCCTCCCGATCGTGTAAGACCAACGCATCTGCTCGCCTCTCGCTCAGCCTCCCGTAAGATAGCGTGAGCAGGGCGGAGGCAGCGGTCTACATGATCACTTTCAACCCGAATTGTGCCCGGTTGAGCAGTTCGAGCTTCGGCCGGCCAATCTCGGGTATAGGCACGTGGATTTTCGCCTGCGCCTCACTGCGCAAGGGATGCAGCTCCGCCCACTGCGACATCGCGGCCCGGAACACCACCTGCGCATCCACCGAGTTCAGGTTGAAGGTCTTGATGTAGAGCATGATCGCCTGGTCGGGCGTGGCCTCCTCTGCCAGCACCTCGGCCGTCTCCAGCGCCATCCGCACGTGGGTTGCCGCCACCGCCTCATCCGAGATCGACGCCGCCAACCGGCAATCGAGATTCGTCTCCTCGACAAACTGCACCCGGCGCCGAAGCCCATCGATCAGGTGATCCGGCCGAAGAATCGTCCAGCTCGACGCCCGGCCCTCGTTCTGACCCTGGTTCTCGATCAGACCGGCCAGCGCGATCAGCGCCCGGGATCGCACCGTCTCTTCGATCCCCGCCGGAACGCCGACCTCCCGGAAATACCGCTGCAGCGCCTCGTCCACGGTGAGCCGCGGCTTGAGCCGGCGAACGAACTCGGCGGCCTGCTGCTGGTAGGTGTCCGCCATGGCCTCGAGGGCTCGGGCAAAAACCAGCTGGAGCCGGAGCCGGGTGGGAGCGGAGAAGCGTCGGCCAACCATCATACTAGGTGCAGTCATGCTGTCCTCTTTCAGCGGCGATTCAACTGCAAGACTTGGCGCGGGAGCGCCACTCTGAATCGCGAACTTTGTGCCCGTCGAAGGTATGACTGCCCCTTGCACCCCAGCAGGGGTCTCCACTCGCTAAGTAAGCAGCCGATAATTTCTTAGGCTGAGACTTCGGGGGCTGCCCTGGAGCGTCAAGCGGTGCGCTGTAGCGGGCTCGCCACTGGGATTGGGGCGTGGTCGCCAGCTAAGTCTCGGCTGGAGGCCCGCTCTCATCAGAAGTTCGACCCGTTTAAAATTGCCCTTTCGCCTCGACTCTGGAGCTCACCATAGCCACTACTGTCGCT
>DASUVR010000115.1:0-9796 GCA_036378855.1 Gemmatimonadales bacterium
TGAACGGCAACAGCGCGATCGATCACGGCCCGCTCCACACCCATGGCCATGAGATCTCGGACCAACCGCGCTGGTCCACGCCCGCGAGCAGCGCGGGTTTCGACGTAGCTCTGGGCGAAGGCGGCATCGTTCAGCAGGCCGAGCTGCGCTACGCGCTCCAGAGCGATCTCTACGGCGGGCCGCGGGTGTCCCTTGCGCTGCAGCCGGCGACCGAGATCGCCTCGGGCGAAGGATCGGCCTTCCAGGGCGCGCAACGCGGTTCGGAAGGCCGCCTCGACATCGGCGGCGGCGCTGAGCCGCTCCTGGAGCTGATCGTTGAGCTCCCCACCGACTATGAGGTTTTCTGCGGTCACGACCTGACGAGGCACCGCCCCAAATCGGATGCCATCGATCTCGATCCGCACCGCATCCGGGCGCCGCGGATCGGGATCGAGAGCCGTTATTCTGGCCAGGGCATTCACCTAATCGTCCGAGTCATCGCCGGGTCCGGCCCCGGCTCCAACTCCGACGGGTGCGCGCATGCCCAGGAGCTCTTTGACCTTGCCTTCGACCTCGGTCAGAAGCACGGGATTGTCGCGCAGGAAGAGCTTGGCGTTTTCCCTGCCCTGGCCGATGCGCTGATCGCCGTAGGAGTACCAGGCTCCTGACTTCTGAATGATGCCGGCCTCAGAGGCAAGGTCCACCAACAGCGACGTGTGGCTGATGCCCTCATCGAACATCACGTCGAACTCGGCCTGGCGGAACGGCGGCGCCACCTTGTTCTTCACCACTTTAACCCTGACGTGATTGCCAATGACGGCCTCCCGCTCCTTGACTGGTCCGATGCGGCGAATGTCGAGCCGGAGCGAGGCGTAGAACTTGAGCGCCTTGCCACCTGTGGTGGTTTCCGGATTGCCGAACATGACCCCGATCTTCTCCCGCAACTGATTGATGAACACGACCGCGCAGTTGGACCGATTGATGGCGCCGGCGAGCTTGCGGAGAGCCTGGCTCATCAGCCGGGCCTGAAGCCCGACGTGACTATCGCCCATTTCACCTTCGATTTCGGCCTTGGGCACCAGAGCGGCCACGGAGTCGATGACCACCAGATCCACCGCGCCGGACCGGACCAGGATTTCGACGATCTCGAGCGCCTGCTCACCGGTATCCGGCTGGGACACCAGCAGGTTTTCGATATCCACGCCCAGCTTCTTGGCGTACTCGATGTCCAGCGCGTGCTCCGCGTCGACGTAGGCGGCGACCCCGCCCATCTTCTGGACGTTGGCAGCCAGATGGAGCGTAAGAGTGGTTTTACCGGAGGACTCAGGACCATAGATCTCCGTGATGCGGCCCCGAGGAATACCACCGACGCCCGTGGCAGCATCGAGATTGATGGCTCCAGTAGGGATGGCGGCCACTTTGACCCGCGGAGTATCCGCGCCCATGCGCATGATGGCTCCCTTGCCGAGCTGCTTCTCGATCTGGGAGATGGCGAGTCCGAGTGCCTTGCGGCGATCGGCCTCGAGCCGGCTTTCGTCAGGAGCAGCAGCCATTCTTATCCTCGATTAAAAAGTGACCGATTTTGCTACACTCAGTAGCGAGTCCCCAACCTAATACCGAAAGCAAACCGAAGCAAGACGTCCGGATGACCGGATTTCAGCCACTAGTACGCCCATTGCCGGCTGAGCCTCCACGCATCCGGCACGTGCTCCACCGAGTGTTTGCCGCCGGATCCAACCTTCACCAGCACCAGATCGAACCGATATTCGTCACCCGGGCGGCCATGCCGGAGAAGCCAGCCATTGGCCACCCGGGCGATGTCTCGCTGCTTCCGGGCGCTTACCGCCTCGAGCCCGCTCCCATAGTTGCTGGACCGCCGGGTTTTCACTTCGACGAACGCCACCGTCCGACCCTTCCGAACCACCAGATCGATATCGTGATGACCTAAGCGAAAGCGATGCGCCTCGACCGACCAGCCACATGAGATGAGGAAGGCGATGGCGAGACGCTCGCCTTCCACTCCGAGCAGGTGGCGCTCATCTTCCCATTCGATGACGGGAATGAACCGGCGGGTTGCGCTCATGCACTACAGTACGCGGCCCCGGCAGGAATGAGAGATCGCTCTGCTGCGATAGGGGGCAGGAAAGTGCGACGGCCTCGGGGTCCTCACCCCGGACATGGCGCCTGAAGATGTCTTCTGCAAAGTTGGTAGTGTACAGCCTGCCGTAGTCCGACTCTAACCGCCCCGAGCCTCAGGGCATTCCCGGGTTTCCCGGCAATCGGGAGAGATACCCACAGTGAAGACCACCGGGTTGGCGCTCGTCGATTATGCCATCATCGCCGTCTACTTCCTCTTCGTGCTTGGAGTAGGCTGGCTGGTCCGTCGCTCCGTCCACACCAGTAAGGACTTCTTCGAGGCGGGGCGCCGGACCCCTGCCTGGGTTGCAGGGCTGGCTTTCGTGTCCGCCAATCTGGGTGCCCAGGAGGTGATCGGAATGGGCGCCTCGGGTGCCAAGTACGGCATTGCCACGGCCCACTTCTACTGGGTAGGCGCCATCCCGGCGATGGTTTTTGTCGCCCTCTTCATGATGCCGTTCTACTACGGCTCCCGAGCCCGCAGCGTCCCCGAATACCTGCGCCTTCGCTTCGATGAGAAGACGAGAGCCTTCAATGCCGGCTCCTTCGCGGTGATGACGGTGTTTTCCTCCGGCGTTTCCATGTACGCTATGGGCAAGCTGTTCAACCTGCTGCTCGGCTGGGACATGGACGCCAGCATGCTGGCCGCGGCGGGCGTGGTGCTGGCGTATACCACTCTGGGCGGGCTCACCAGCGCCATCTACAATGAGGTGCTTCAGTTCTGCCTTATCGTGGCCGGACTGCTCCCGCTGGTCTTCTTGGGGCTGCGGGATGTGGGCGGGTGGGACGGACTCACCGCCAAGCTGGCCCACGCTGCAACGGCCCAGGGCTTCCCGGCGGGCGCTTACACCCAGGCCTGGAGACATCTCGGAGACCCCTCGCAGAACCCGGTCGGAGTGGAGTGGCTCGGCCTGGTAATGGGTCTCGGATTTGTCCTTTCCTTCGGCTACTGGTGCACCGACTTCCTGGTGGTCCAGCGTGCCATGGCGGCAGATTCGACGACCGCCGCGCGGAGAACCCCGTTGATTGCAGCGGTGCCCAAGATGCTGTTTCCAGCGCTGGTGATTCTGCCGGGCATGATCGCATTTGCCCTCACTGCGTCGGGCGGCGCCTTGATTCCACCCAAGCTCACCGCGGGACTCCAACCTCTGCTCGATGCGCACGGCCGCCAGGTGCTGGATTACGACCTGGCCACTCCATCCATGTTGCTGCACTACTTTCCCAACGGCATGCTGGGCCTGGGCCTGACGGCCCTGTTGGCGTCCTTCATGTCAGGGATGGCGGGCAACGTGACGGCATTTAACACCGTGTGGACCTACGACATTTACCAGAGCTACATCCGCCGGGGCGCCTCCGATGCGCACTATCTCTGGGTAGGTCGGGTGGCGACCGTGGGTGGAGTGCTGCTCTCGATTGGAGCGGCCTATGTGGCCCGCTCGTTCAACAACATTATGGATGTGCTGCAGCTGGTCTTCGCTTTCGTCAACGCGCCGCTGTTCGCCACTTTTGCATTGGGCATGTTCTGGCGGCGCACCACCGGACACGGCGCCTTCGTGGGACTGGTTTCGGGCACGCTGGCGGCCGCCATCCATCACGGACTTACCCTGCCGGCAGGCGCGGTTCCTGGGGTCAAGGGCGGGTACTTTGGGGTACTCCATGTCTTTCCCAGCGAGCTGGCGCAGACCTTCTGGACCGCAATCGCGGCGTTTACCACCTGTGCAGTGGTCACGACGATGGTTACCCTGGTCACGCAACCGCGGCCCGATGCCGAGCTTCGAGGTTTGGTATACTCACTGACGCCGCGGGCGGGCAGTACGGACGCGCAGCTAACCTGGTATCATCGGCCCGCGGTGCTGGCCGCGTTTGTCCTGAGCGCCACGCTGGTGCTCAACCTGATTTTCTGGTGAGCAGTCGAACCTGAAAACAGCAGAGGAGGGCGGGTATGCCGCTCGACGTACGGCTGCCGATCAGCGGTCTCTTTCTGGCAGTTGGTGTTCTGCTGCTGGCCTATGGAGCGGGGGTGGAGGGGGTGGGGACCAGCGCGGGAAAACTGAATGCCATTTGGGGTACGGTCATGCTGATCTTCGGCGTCTTGCTCGGCTACTACGGTATGCGCACTGAACGCCGCGCCCGATCCATCGCGGAACGCGCCCCGGCACGGCCCAATGCCAAGTAAGGATTCGTACTTGCCTCCCCACCTCCCGTCTTCCTCGCTTTCCTCTCGCTTACTACCCGCAGTACTCGTCCAGCTGATCGAACCCCACCAGTACGTCGCGCGGCTTGCTTCCGTCGGGCGGGCCCAGGATGCCGGCATAGTGCAGCTGGTCGATGATCCGGGCAGCGCGGCCGTAGCCGATGCGCAGTCGGCGCTGGAGCAGTGAGGTAGAACCGCCCTGGTTTTGGATGCAGGCCTCCGCTGCCTCGCGGAACAGAGCGTCCCGCTCGCCTTCGGCCGGTTCCGAGCCTCCCTCGCCGTCACTTTCCTGTGCCTTCATGAGCTCGATGATATCTGGCTCTTTTGTGGCCTCGTGCGCCGAACGCCGGGCTTCCCGTCGATTCTCGAACCACTTCACGATCTTCTCCGATTCTTCGGTGCTGATATAGGCACCCTGCAGCCGCATCGGCTCACTCTTGCCGGGAGGCAGAAACAGCATATCGCCATTGCCCAGGAGCGCTTCCGCCCCGTTCTGATCCAGAATGGTCCGGCTATCGACCTTGGATGCCACTCGAAAAGCGATCCGGCTGGGGAAGTTGGCCTTGATCAGGCCGGTGATCACGTTGACCGACGGACGCTGGGTAGCAAGGATCAGGTGGATGCCGATGGCCCTGGCTTTCTGAGCCAGGATCGCCAGCGGAGTTTCCACCTCACCCTGAACCGTCATCATCAGATCGGCCAGCTCGTCGATGATCATGACGATGAACGGCAGAACTCCCTCGCGGTACGTCTCGTCCGCCGGCTCCTCAGGGGGAGTGTCCGGCGCCTCAGCGCTGACCGTGGTCAGGGTAGGCTTGGGCCGTGGCGGGTTCCGGAGCGGCTTGCCTTCTTCCACCTTCCGGTTGAAATCGGCGATGTTGCGAGCCCCGTTGGCCTGCAGCAGCTCGTAACGGTCCTGCATCTCTTTGACCGCCCACTTCAGCACGGTCGCAGCATCATGATTGTTGGTCACCACCTTATGGCGGAGATGGGGAAGCGCATTGTACATCGACAGCTCCACCATCTTGGGGTCGATCATCAGAAATCGCAGCTGCTTTTGGGTGTAGCGATAGATCAAACTGGTAATGATCGTGTTGATCGTGACCGACTTGCCGGTGCCGGTAGCGCCGGCAATCAGCAGATGCGGCATCTTGGTCAGGTCGGCAATGACAGGTTTCCCTTCCAGATCGTGACCCAGCGCTATGGGAAGAACGGCTCGCCGGCTGGCCCAATCGGAAGACTCGAACAGCTCACGCAACGTGACGATGCGCGCGGTGGGATTGGGAATTTCGACGCCGACGGCCCCCTTCCCCGGTATCGGTGCAACCCTGACCGAGGGAACCCGCATGGCGATCGCCAGGTCGTCGGCAAGAGAGCCGATGCGTCCTGCCTTGACCCCCGGCGCCGGCACCACCTCGAATTGGGTAACCACCGGACCTGTAGTTCGTGGCCCGGGACGGCCCTCCACCTTGAACGTCCGCAGAGTCTCGATCAGCGAGTTCCCCAACCGGTCCAGTTGAGCCTCTCCGGCGTCGATGTCCTGATCTGACGGCGGTGTGAGCAGATCAACCGGCGGCAAGTCCGATTCCTCATCGACCAGAGTTGCCGCGTCGCCGGCGGAGCTTTTTTTGGCCTTCTTCTCTTTTCGTGGCCGAGATTCCGATGGACGAAGAAAGGACAGAACCGGGACCGGCTCGGCCGAGGATTCCGAAGGCTCCGGCTCGACCGCCTTTCGCTTGCGCCGCTCGGGTCTGACATTGCGGTCGTCCGGGGTATCTGCCGCTCCGCTGCCCCGCTGCCCGTTTGCCCCACCTCTCTCCAGCCGCTGCAGGGGATGCCAGGCGAACGTAGCGAGGGTCAAGGCGGAAAGCGCCAGAAACCCGAGCAGCACCGCCCCGGCAACTCCAACCTTTCCCGAGATTGCCTCCGCGAAGAATCCGGGTAACACACCGACGATGCGAGCGGCGAAGCCGCGCTGGGCCACGTCGATGTCCAGATCGGTTCTTCCTACGTGGGTCAATACTCCCACCAGGTAGGGGATCAGCAGGCTCAGTCCGATGATGAGCACCGCCGCTCGCTTCATGTCGAGGTTGCCCAATCGGTCGAACCCAGCCAGCGCCAGCCCGGCCCCCAGCAGCGGAATGCCCAGCGCGCCAGCACCGAGAATTTGCCAGAGCCCATGACCGATGTAGCGGCCAACCGGACCAGTAATGGGAATCGGAAGCAAAGTGAGCCCGACAAAGAGGCCCACCACCAGAGCGGTGAGGGCGCCCATCCGGCGGCGGGAATCCGCGCTCATACCGGTACCGCGGCCAGCGTGACCCGGCGCTCGTGGTAGAGCGGCAGCACCGGATAGGCATCCATCCGGGCCGCCTCACGCAGGTCTTCCCGGAACCCGAGCTTCACCAGCTCCCGTCCGGCCCGGCTGTATCTCAGGGGACGCTCCCATCCGTCGCGGTAGCGTCGGACCAGATCGAGAGACGCTATGGCCGCGTCGTTCAGGCCCCGTCGAGGCCTGGTACCCCCCAGAACCGCTGCCGCCAAACGCCCCGCGCAGTAGGCATCGTCGAGCGAAAATGCGGAGTCTCGGCCGGCGCACACGATCAGAATGTGCCGGTCGCTTTGCAGCACCTCGCGCGCCTTCTCGGCCGCCGCGGACAAGTTCACTGCAGCGGTGGGATACACCGCACTGGCTCCTTGGGTCGCGAGCAGAGCCTTGGTTCCGTTGCTGGTAGTGACAATGATGGTCTTTCCGCGCACCGCCCGTTCCGTCATTTCCAAGGGGCTATTGCCCAGGTGAAATCCCGGAATCCGGACGCAGTCTTTCTCGCCCGCCAAGAGAACGTCGGCGCTGCCGATCGTCTGGGCCAGCCGAAGGGCCTCCTCGGTAGACGCAACCGGGATGATCGCCTTGGCGCCCCGGCTCAAGGCAGCACACATCGAGGTGGTGGCCCGCAGGATGTCGATGACGAACACGGATTTCCCCTGCACCTCGGCGGGAGTGAGCCCGGTGGGGGAAAACAGGAGGTCGATTCTCATGCTTCCGGTCGGAGCAGGTGAGATTCCCGCTCGAGAAAACGGGTATCCACGTTGCCTGCCACGAAGTCCGGATGGCGGATGACCCGGGACAGGAATGGAATCGTTGTGGTCACGCCTTCGAGGATAAAGCTGTCCAGCGCCTGACCCATCCGACTCAGCGCCTCCTCCCGAGTATTGCCGTGAACGATCACCTTGGCCAGCAGCGAATCGTAGTAAGGGGGAACCGTGTAGCCGGCGTAGACATGGGTATCCAGGCGAACGCCGGGGCCGCCCGGCGGATGGTAAGCTGTGATCAGGCCCGGCGAGGGCTGGAAGTTACGGTAGGGATCTTCGGCATTGATCCGGCACTCGATCGCATGCCCGCGCAGGCGGCGGCCGTCCCCCTGGAAACTGACCGGTTCTCCCGACGCGACTCGAATCTGCTCTTTGACGATGTCAAAGCTGGTGACCATCTCGGTGACCGGGTGCTCAACCTGGATCCGGGTGTTCATCTCCATGAAGTAGAACTTTCCCTCGGGATCCAGGAGGAACTCCAGCGTCCCCGCGCCGGCGTAGCCGATGTTCGAAGCCAAGGCTACGGCGGATTGTCCCATCCGGGCCCGGAGGTCGTCGTTCAAAGCGGGGCTCGGACTCTCTTCGATCAGCTTCTGATGGCGGCGCTGCACCGAGCAGTCCCGCTCGCCCATATGAACTACCTTGCCGTGCAGGTCACCCATCACCTGGATCTCTACGTGCCTGGGATGCTCCAGGTATTTCTCGACATACACCGCGCCATTGCCGAAGGCCGCCAGTGCCTCGTTCTGGGCCAGACCAAAGAGCTGGGAGAACTGCTCCGGGTCATGGGCGATCCGCATGCCTTTTCCGCCGCCGCCCGCAGTGGCCTTGATGATGACTGGGAAGCCGATCTCGTTGGCAAAGGCTAGGGCGTCGTCCACCTCCTCGATCGTCCCGGGCGAGCCAGGCACGGTAGGAACGCCGGCTTCAGAGGCCAGCCGCCGGGCGGTGGCCTTGTCCCCCATCTGCCGGATCTGATCTCCGGTCGGGCCGATGAACGTGATGTTCGACGCCCGACAGGTGTCGGCAAACTCCGCGTTCTCGGCCAGGAAACCATACCCCGGATGAATCGCGTCGGCTCCGGTGATTTCAGCGGCGGCTATGATATTGGGTATACGCAGATACGAGTTACGACTGGGCGGCGGACCGATGCACACGTCATCGTCGGCAAAGCGAACGTGCAGCGACTCCCGATCGGCCTCACTGTAGACGGCCACCGTCTCGACCCCCAGCTCGCGGCAGGCGCGGATGACCCGAAGGGCGATTTCGCCGCGGTTGGCGATCAGGACCTTCTTAAACATGCGGGCTCAGAGCCTGCCGCGGCATCTATGGCGTCAGATCCAGAGTCTGCGACTTCGCCGCGTCTCCCGTAACCTCGTCGAATTTCCGATCCGACGTCGAATCCACTCCGGAGACCCGGAGCGCAAATTCATTGGGATTGGTGGAGTAGAACAGCGCGCTTTCGTAAGAGATCAGGCCTTCCTTGTACCAGCGCATCAACGATTGGTCGAACGTCTGCATACCGTAAGAGATCGCGCCATCCGCGATCAAATCGGGGATATGCAGTGCCTTCTCGATATCCCGGATGTTGTCCGCTACCGCCGCCGTATTGATCAGCACCTCCGCCGCCGGGATCCGGCCCCTTCCATCGGCCCGAGGGACCAGCCGCAACGACACCACGGCCTGAAGCGCGGTCGACAGCAGCATCCGGACTTCCTGGTGCTGGTGAGGCGGGTAAAAGGACAGAATGCGGTTGATGGTCTGGCTGGCGTCGGTGGTGTGCAGCGTGGAGAACACGAGATGGCCTGTGTCCGCCGCTTTCATTGCAGTGTCCAGTGTCTCGACATCGCGAATCTCACCGACCAGGATCACGTCGGGATCCTGCCGCAGCACGTGCCGCAGCGCCATCCCGAAGGAGATGGTGTCGTTCCCTACCTCACGCTGGGAGATATTGGACTGCACGTCACGATGGAGAAACTCGATCGGGTCTTCGATGGTGATGACGTTGACCCGACGGTTCTGGTTGATGTGGTTGATCATCGAGGCCAGCGCCGTGGATTTCCCGGACCCGGTTACCCCGGTCACCAGCACCAGACCACGGGGACGCAAGGAGATCTCTTCCAGCACCGCCGGGAGATTCAACTCCCGAACCGTCTTGACCTCATAGGGGATGGCGCGGAAGGCAAAGGCAAGCGTGCCCCTCTGCTGGTAGATGTTGGTTCGGAACCGTCCCACTCCGGGAACGCCAATGGCAAAGTCCGCCTCCTTCTTCTCGGCGAACTCCTTGACCTGCCGCGGGGTCATGATCTGCTCCGCCAGCAGCTTCAGGTCCTCCGGCTTTACCGGCGGCATCTCCAGAGCGTGCAGCTCGCCGTTCATCCGAACGGTGGGAGG
>DASUVR010000116.1:0-4059 GCA_036378855.1 Gemmatimonadales bacterium
TCCATCGCCTATGTCGCGAACTCGAACCTGAACACCATCACCCGAGTAGATCTTGTCACGGGGGACACGGCCAGCCTTGCGGTGGGCAACACCCCGGAACAGATGGCATTTACCCGTGGCCGGTTGCTGGTGATGAACGCCAATCTGGATTCGCTGGGAATGCCGGCCGGGGAGAGCTGGATCAGCGTGGTGGATCCGGTGGTGGGCGACCGGGGAGCGCTGATCGACTCCATTCCTTTGATCGGGCCGGGCAACGCTCAGTTCAATGCGGTGGCGTCAGACGGCCTGGTGTATGTGGTGCAGGTGGGTGATCCCAGCACGGACGAGGGCCGGGTGTCGGTGGTGGATCCGGTACGCCGCCAGGAGCTGGCGAGCTTTGGCGGGTTCGGATTCGGACCGGGCGACCTTACCGCAGACGGCGGCGATCGGCTACTGATCAGCTCGCGAACGGAAGGGTTGATGGAGTTCGACACGGCCGAGCGCGCCATTATCCGGGGAGAGGGAAACGGCATTCCCATTCCGGCAAACACCGGAGTGGCCGTGGACTCAGACGGGCGAGTGTATGCCCTCGAGTCGGGATGCTCCGAAACCGGCGTGCTTCACATCCTCCGTCCCGATTTTACCGAAATCCGTACCGTGCCGGTGGGGCAGTGCGCCAGCCAGATACTCCTCGCCCGGGTTCCTCCCGCCGGGGTGGAAACCACCGACGACACCCCGCAGTAAGCGGCCTGCCGATGCCGCTCGCCGCCACGCCCGCGATCGTACTCTCCGCCCTCCGGTACAGCGAAACCTCCAAGATCGTCCGGCTGGCGACGCGTGATCTCGGCGTGCAGAGCGCTATCGCCAAAGGGGCGCTGCGACCGAAGAGCCGGTTCGGCGCGGCGCTCCAGATTCTGAGTGAGGGACAGGCCCAGCTGCTGACGAAAGAGGGCAGGGAGCTGAACGTGCTCACCGCCTTCGACCTCCGCCAGCTGCATGTCGGTCTTGCCGCAGACCTGGAGCGTTACGCCATCGCCTGCGCGATGGCGGAGGTGATGCTCCGGTTTGCCCCACCCGATCCTCACCCGGAAAGCTTCGAGGTGCTGCAGGACGCGCTCACCCAGCTGGAGAGTGTTCCCCCCGCCAGCGTTCAGGCTCTCGGGTTTCGGCTGCTCTGGCGACTGGTCTGCGTGCTGGGATTCGAGCCCTCGGTAGACTCCTGCGTCATCGACGGCACTCCGCTCCCGGAGCAGGGCCCGCTTCCGTTCAGCACCCGGGACGGGGGCGCCCTGTGCACCGTCTGCGCGGTTCAGCGGGGGGCCACACAGCTGCCGGAACAGGATCGGGCCGACCTCGTCGCCTTGCTCGCTGCAGGCGCGACACTCCCCGTGCTGGACGCCCGGCACGAAGCAGCTCACCGCCGGCTGTTGGCGCGGTACATCCAGTACCATTTGGGCGAAGGGGCCAGCCTGCCGGCCCTGGAGTTCTGGATGGAGCGGCCCTGGGAGGCGGCGTGATCATCGGCACGGCCGGTCACATCGATCACGGCAAGTCCACCCTGGTCACCGCCCTTACCGGACGCCCCATGGATCGCCTGGCAGAGGAGCGCCGGCGGGAGATCACCATCGAGCTCAACTTCGCGCCGCTGGAGCTCAGTTCCGGGAAAGTCGTAGGGATGATCGACGTGCCGGGCCATGAGGACTTCGTCCGCACCATGGTGGCGGGCGCGTCGGGCATCGACCTGGCGCTCCTGGTGATCGCAGCGGACGAAGGATTGATGCCGCAAACCGAGGAACATCTGCTCATCCTGGAGCAGCTGGGGATCGAACGCGGCATTGCGGTGATCACCAAGGCCGACCTGGTCGAAGCCGACTGGCTGCAGCTGGTGCTGCTCGAGACTGCCGAGCGGCTGGCCGGCTCCTCGATCGCCTTCGATGAGCCGATGGTGGTTTCGGCGAGGACAGGGCAGGGACTGGAGGAGCTCAGACGGGCGATCGACGAGCATGCCCAGCGAGCCGACCGCCGCCCGGTTCGCGACGCGTTTCGCATGCCGATCGATCGGGTGTTCTCCCTGCCTGGGGTGGGAACGGTAGTCACCGGGACCGCGTGGTCCGGGCGAGTGACGATTGGAGACAGCGTCATCGCGCTCCCTTCGGGAGCCAGCGGACGAATCCGTTCGTTGGAGAGTTATGGCCGTCCGGTCGAGCGAACCCGGCCGGGAGCGCGCATCGCCGTAGGGATAGCCGGGCTCGATCGCGATGAGGTAGCCCGGGGCGCGGTCCTGGTCACCCATCAGGTGCCGTGGTCTCCTGCCAGCGCTCTCGATGTGGACCTGACGCTGGACCACCGGGCTCCCCGCGCATTATCACCGCGCACCCGGGTTCGAGTGCTGATGGGCACGGCGGAAGTGATGGCCCGCGTGCTTCCCCGAGCCGAGGTGAAGCCCGGAGGCAGCGGGGTCGCCCGACTCCGGCTGGAGACTCCACTGGTGGCCCGCGCGGGCGACCGGTTCGTGCTCCGAAGCTTCAGTCCAGTGACCACAATCGGCGGGGGACGCGTGCTCGATCCTCTGCCGCCAAGGGGCGGGCTCTGGCCACCCGAACTGGCGGCGGATGATCCGGCTCAACGACTGCGAGCCATTCTCCAGCGCCGGCCGCGAGGAGTCGAGCGATTTCTGCTTCCCATTCTGCTGGGAATTCCCGAACAGGAAGCCAACGAGGTAGCCGGCAAGGAGGCCGATGCCCGCCTGGTGGGGTCGCTTTGGATCCGACGGTCGGCACTCGAAGACCTCACCCGCCGCGGCCTGACCGTACTCCGCGACTACCACCGGGAGCATCCCAGCCAGCCCGGCATGCCGCTACAAACCTTGCGGCAGAACCTGCGAGCGGCGGACGCCGTGGTGGACGCGGCGCTGGAGGAAGCGGTGCGGGCGGGGCGGATCCGGCGCACCGAGGGCCTGGCGGCTCTTGCGGGGTTCGTTCCCCGAGTGGCCGGTGGCGATGAAGAAGTGGCGCGGATCGTCGGGATTCTGGAGCAGGCCAACCTGGCGCCGCCCTCGGTGGCGGAGCTGGAGCGGTCCACCGGGTGGCGAGACCTCTATCCGCTGCTGCGGCTCGCGGCATCCCGGGGCCAGATCGAGGCGGTGGAACGAGACCGGTATTACTCCCGGCAGGCACTGGATCGTTTCACCCAGGCCCTGCAGGACATGGGGCAGGCAGGCCCGATCGTTCCAGCGGCGGTGCGGGATCGACTGGGCGTAACCCGCAAGTATCTCATACCTCTTCTGGAGTGGGCCGACGGGCGGGGTATCACGGTGAGAGAAGGGGAAGGGCGGAGGTTGAAGAGTCGGGAGTCAGCAGTCGGGAGCCAGGATCGCCGGCCTTGACTCTCGGCTGTGGACTCTAGACCTTCAGTTTGAAACCCATAACTGCACCCAACGATCGCGGAGGTGCCGCCAGAGTTCAACACGACGTATGAAGAGGAGCGCCCATGGTCCGCTTGGCGTGGCCGGGGTGGTGGCTCGCGTTCCTTGTGGCGGCAGGCTCCCCGGTCTCAGCACAGGCCAATGTGCTACCGCCGCGAGTCGAGCTGAAGGAGAACTACCCCAACCCGTTTTTCCCGGCGACGACAATCCCGTTTGAGATTTCCCGGGAGGTATGCGCAAGGGGTCATCAGCCGGTGGTCAGTCTCAAGATTTACAATGTGCTGGTCCAGGTCGTCGCAGTTCCGACCCTGGCCAGCGGATCGGGTGAGAAGCTGGACAGTCTTCGTTTGCGGTGTGGAGAATATCGGGCCTTTTGGGATGGGAAGTATCTGGACGGAAAGCGCGAGGCCACTACCGGAGTGTACTACTACCAGCTTACGGTAGACGGTGAGCGGTTCACTCGTAAGATGATCGCGCAACGGAAGATGGCCAGTGGGAAGTAAAGTGAAGAGGCAGCCCTGCAGGGGCTGCCTCTTTCGCTTGGATCCGAGTCAAATCGCGCCCGGCTCCAGTGCCGTCTCTGGAAAACTCTGTCAATCCGGCAGAGTAAGCAGGTATACCCCTTGCCATCCCTTGGTGCAGATTCAAGGTTCCTA
>DASUVR010000117.1:0-3194 GCA_036378855.1 Gemmatimonadales bacterium
AAGTACGGCCGATCGTCTGCCAGTGACTGAAGCAGACTGACGAAGGCGGGCTCTGCTCCGGGAAATCCGAGCGGCTCGACGGTATTGGGGTGCCATAATCCCACCCACGCGCCCTCGACCAACTTGCACTCCCGAATCAGGTCACGAGCATCCTCAACCCATCGTCCCGGCTCTTCGATGCCGGCGTATTTGCTGAGTGCGCGATCCATCCAGGTCAGCGGAACGATATCGAGCGGCAGGGTGCGCTCAGTACCGGCGTCCCAGGCGGGCACTATGTCCGCTACGCCTAAGCGGAAGCCGTTACGGTCGGCAAAACCCCAGGTGGCATCGTATTCCAGCCCCGCGTCAACCATGTGACGCTGAGTCTGGCCCGGCCGCATTCGAAGGAAGTGCTGCCGCACGCCGGTCACGGGCGTGTCGGCGAGCCGGCTGAGCAACCGCCGCTCTTCAGCCATGTGCCCGGCGCTGGTGCCGGTGACGAAGCTTCCGTGCAACCCGATCTCATGTCCGGCATGAGTCAGGGCCGTGAGGATCCGATGCGCCGAGGAGCCTTCGGGGTTATACGTTGCGTCTCCCGCCATACGGGATGCGAGAGTTGGGCGGGCACAGATTACGAACCAGGTCGGGCGGATTCCATGGTGAGCTTCGAGCTGGAGGATCGAGTGTACCCCGCGACTCACCGGATCCCGCTTAAGGCTGCGGTGTGCTGCCCGGGCGACCCGGCCGGCCAGATCCCACGATCCTTTCATGCTCAGCTCCAGCATGCGGAGCAACGAAAACATTCCCCACCAGTCCACCACATCGAGATCGTGGGTCAACAGCGCGGCCCACCGATGGCGGTCGGGCCAGGGCGCCAGGATCCGGACAGGACGCCTGCCCGCTACCGCGATGACTGCGCGCCGAAGTTCCATGGCCAGGAGAGACACGACCGGACGTCTGCTCTGCCCTGCCGCAACCAGCGGATTCTCCGCCGAAGGAACTCGACCGTGCCGATCGGTGGCGATACTGCGCTGTTCCATTGCCCCACCAGCCACCTCCGCCACTGCGCGCAGTGAGGCCAAGCCGATCCTGACCTCGCCATGGAGACGTTGCAACGCCGCCTGGGCGCTCAGATCGGCGGCGGCCGAGCCAGCCGAGGGCCGATCCACAACCGTCAAGCGGACCAGCTCACAGTCAGCACTCTGGGCCACGAGCAACCGGGAGAGATCAATCAGGACCTCGAGTCCGTACCGTTCAGCGGGGCGCAGCGACGCAGGGGCTTCGATCCGGATCATTGCCACCCCCCGTCGGCGGTAAGCTCGCGCACCGTTTTGGCCGGCTGCCCAGCCACGACGTGCAGTGGCAAGACATCCTGGGCCACCACACTGTTGGCGCCGACGACGGCACCCCGACCAATGCGAACTCCGGGCAGAATGACGCAGCCGGCGCCGAGCCATGCATCGTCTTCGATGACGATGGGCCCTTGACTGACCGGCGCGAATGGCCGGATTCGCGAACTGTTGGGATGGGAGGAAGTTACCAGGGTAACTCGAGGAGCGATGCTGACGCGATTCCCAATCGTAAGATTTCCCCGCTCCGCCAGCTCTTCCACGATGATGAGATCGTCGGCGATATAGACCTCGTCTCCGATGTTGAAACCGCAGAGCCGCAGCATTCCCACCCGCGCGGACGGAAAGAACGCGTTCCGGGCCCATCGCTTCAGGATTTTCTTTCGGAGGCGCCAGGCAAAGCTCACGGGCTCACCCGAGGTATCGGTACAGACCCGCTCCCAGCCGAGCCACGCTGGCCGGCAGGCGGGACCAGACCGAGGCAGCGGTTGCCATGGAGCCTCGGTCTCGGGCAGCGACGTTTAATCCTCCAGGTTCCGGCCAGTAATCATAGGCCAGCGGTAGGGCCTGTCCACCCCAGCGGCGCTTGAATTCGAGAAGCCCTTCCTGCTCCGGGGCCACTCTTCCCAAATCGAAAGCGCAGCCGGCGGCAATGGCGTCCTGAATGGCGCTCCAGATAAGCACGTGGTTTGGGCGGTGCTCTAGGTACTCTGGATCTGAGGCCCCAAACCCGTAGATCCAGCTTCGCGGTCCTTTCCACACGGTGATCCCCGCGGCCGGGTCGCCTTTGCCCGTCAGGGCCAGGTAGACGGCGGCGAGACCTGCCTCCTGCAGGCGGCTGGCGCCGTCGGTAAAGAAGCGCCGCGGAGGTGCCGGCAGCCCGTGAGAGTGAGCGGTGCGCTCCTCCAGCTGCGCCATGATCAACCAGTCATTGACGGTATCCCCCCGACGGATGTCCAGTCCCGCCTTCTGACCCTTTCGGATGCTTCGCTGGGTGCTGCCGGGATGCAGCCGGCTCCAGACGCCGGCTTCGCCGCCTTCGATTGAAATCTCGTAGGTACTGTAGTGAGATGTCCGGTGGAACCCGGGAGCCGGAGGAAAACCACCCCGGGATTTGAGCTCGACCCGCCGAATGCCACGGTTTTCGGCGACCTCGCGCACCGCAGCCGCGAGCGCATCGGCCGCGGCGGTATTCAGGGCCAGCGGTCCTGCGGCGTAGCTGAAGGGTAAGCTTACCAGCCGACGGGGTCCCAGTAAGGCGGGAACTTCTGCAATGGGAAGAAGCCCCTCGAGCCGGCCGTTCTCCCGGGCCGAGTAACACTCCACGCGCAATCGGTAGATATCGCGCAGACACTCGAGCCACCGAGGAAGATGGTAGAAGGTCCCATGCTCCCTGGCAAACGCCTCCCAGTCGGGCGGAGGCTCAGCGGTGCGGACGATCGTGAGCGGCGGCATGATATAACCGGAGAAAGCGCTCGATTGCGGGTTCCGGTGCATAGGTTTGGAGCACGTGGTCCTTCCCTGCCCGGCTCAGGCGAGAGCGCAGCGGCTGGTCCTCCAACATGCGCTCCAGCTGGTTGGCCAAGTCGAGCGGATCTTCTGCCGACAGCAGACCAGTTACCTCATGGTCCACCACTTCGGGAATGCCGCCGGCTCGGGTTCCCACCACCGCAGAGCCGGCCAGCAGCGCCTCCGCCAGCGTGAGCCCAAGACCTTCCGCTTTCCCCCGCGTCGGAAGCACCGTGATTGTAGTGGTACCGTATTCCTGGGGCATTTGCTCCTGAGGCACGAACGAGCCCCAAACTATATGGTTACTGATCCCCAGCCGCTCTGCCTGCGCCCGTAACGAGTGCTCGGCAGGTCCCT
>DASUVR010000118.1:0-6829 GCA_036378855.1 Gemmatimonadales bacterium
CCCCGGCAACACCGGTGTCCTTCAGCAGGTCACAGGCAATGGCCACGTCCTTGTCCAGCAGGGCCAGTCTGAAGGTCCGGGGCCAGGCTCCGGTCAGAACCCGCTCGGGGACCAGCGACTCGCTCACGAAGGAACGTCCGCTCGAGGCATTGAGGACGTCTACCGCAGTCCGGGCGGGAACTCCCGCCTTTACCAAGGCCGCCAAACCTTCACCTACGGCGAGGATGTTGGCCGCCAGGAGGGCATTGTTGATTGCCTTCATGGCGTGCCCGGTTCCCACCGGGCCCATGTGTTGGATCCGCTGTCCGAACGCCTGCAGAATTGGGACGGCTCGCTGAAAGGTGCTCTCATCCGCTCCCACCATCACCGTGAGCGTTCCCGCCTCGGCGCCGTTGGTCCCCCCACTCACCGGTGCATCGGCAAAGGCGATGTCCTTCTCCGCCAGCCTCCCGGCGATGCGCCGGGACCTGGCCGGATCACCCGAAGTACAGTCGAGCAACATGGCTCCACGCGTCAGACCAGCGAGCAATCCGTCGGCGCCGTCGAGCAGAGCCTCGACCTCACGGGAGGTAGGAAGACAGGTGACCACCACATCCGACCCGTCGGCCGCTTGCCGGGGCGTGTCGGCCACTCGAGCGGGGTAGCGACGGGTGAAGTCAGTGGCTCGCGCGGTTGTGCGATTGTAGACGGTGAGCTCGTGCCGTTGGGCCAGGTGCATAGCCATGGGCCAGCCGATGGCCCCAAGTCCAACAAAGGTGACACGCATGCGGCAAATTAGCCGCCGGTTGATCACCCTGGCAGCCCTCGACAAAGAGTCGGGTGAGCGCGACGATTGTGCATGGACGTCCGTTGGTCTCGGGTAATACTGGCCGGCCTCGGTGCCTGCCTCGTGCTCTTCGTGGTGGGACCGCTGCTTCGGCTGCTCCTGGAATCGTCGCCCCGGCATTTAGCCGAGGCGATCCAAGATCCAGAGCTACGCGCGTCGATCGGGCTGACGGTGGTGACCGCCACCGCAGCTACCCTGCTCGGCGCTCTTCTCGGAATACCGCTGGCTTACCTTCTGGCCCGCCGCAGCTTTCCCGGACGCAGGATCATACAGGGAATCATCGACCTGCCAGTGGTGATCCCGCATCCGGTGGCCGGCATAGCCCTGTTGCTGTTTCTGGGACGCCGATCCACCGTCGGTGGCATCCTGTCACACATCGGCCTGGAGTTCGTGAGTCACGTCCCGGGAATCGTGGCGGCGATGCTGTTTGTCTCCGTCCCCATACTGGTCAGTGGCGCGCGGGAGGCATTCCGGGGAGTCGATCCTCAACTCGAACGAGTCGCTCGCACCCTGGGCGACACGGCGTGGGGAGCCTTTCGCCGAGTGACCCTGCCGCTTGCGGGCCGGGGAATTCTCGCCGGTTCCATTCTCGCCTGGGCCCGCAGCGTCAGCGAATTCGGATCCATCGTCATTTTGACCTACAATCCGAAGGTGGCGAGCATTTTCATCTTCGATCGATTCACCGCGTTCGGGCTGCCAGCAGCGGTGCCCGCCGCCGTGATTCTGCTGCTAGTGGCTCTGGCGGTGTTCCTCCTGGTCCGAGTGCTTCAGCCCGAGGAACCGGTGTGATCCGCCTGATGAACCTGCAGGTCAAAGTGGGAAGTTTTCACCTGCGGGACATCTCCCTGGAGGTTCCCAGCGGCGGATACGCCCTGATCATCGGTCCCACCGGTTCCGGCAAGACCACGCTGCTCGAGGCCATCGCGGGCCACGCCCGACTTCTTGGCGGGCGGGTCTTCATGCACAACGAAGACGTCACGAACCTGCCGCCGGAGCGGCGCGGCATCGGCTTCGTGTATCAGCAGTATCATCTGTTTCCGCATCTCACCGTGCGGAACAACATCAGCTATGGCCTCACCCACCGGGGAGTACGCAACGGAGCCGCCGCATCCCGGGCCGAACAACTGGCGGATCTTCTAGGAATCACCCCGCTACTCGACCGGCCGGTCCGCGGGCTCAGCGGGGGTGAGCAACAACGCGTCGCGCTGGCCCGAGCGCTCGCCCCCAAGCCAACGATCCTTCTCCTGGACGAGCCGTTCGCGGCGGTCGATCCATCTACCCGCCAGGTGCTTCGGCGCGAGCTCCGTCAGCTGCATGAGCGTGAGGGCATTACTACGCTGCAGGTGACCCATGATTTTGACGAGGCGCTCCGGCTGGGAGATCTCGTGGCGGTACTTTCCGAGGGGAGAATTGCCCAGAGCGGCGCTCCGGAACAGGTGTTCCGATACCCTAACTCCGCATTCGTAGCGCGTTTTGTGGGCAGCGGAAACGTCATTGCAGGAACGGTCGAGCGGAGCGACCCCTCGGAACAGAGTGCGCCCTTTCGCGGACGGTTTCAGGGAGAGAATCTCAGCCTCGACGTCGTGGCAGAGCGAGAAGGCCCGGCGCATGCCGTGATCCGTCCGGAGGATATCGTCCTGAGCCTGACCGCGCACCCGGACTCCGCTCGCAATCACAAGGAAGCCCTGGTGACTCGTCTCGAGCGACTGGGGCCGGTGACCCAGGTTCACCTCGATGTGGGCCGGCCGCTGATCGCCTCGGTGACCACCGCCTCCGCCGACGAGATGGCGCTGCACCCGGGACTCAGGGTGATCATAGCCCTCAAAGCAACCGCCATTCTCCTGGTATAGGCTCCAGTATGCCCGCGCGCCTCGTACACGTCGATCTGGATGCCTTCTTCGTCGAAGTCTGCCGCCAATATCATCCCGAGCTTCGGAACATCGAGCTGCTGGTGGTGGGCGGGCGCCGAGATCAGCGCGGCGTAGTCCAGTCGGCCTCTCACGCGGCACGGCGCTTCGGCGTTCACGCGGGGATGCCGATTGCGGAGGCGGTCACTCTCTGTCCTCAGGCCACGTTCTTTCAGGGCTCATTCGTCCACTATCGCGATGCCTCCCACGCAGTACGGGAGGTGTTGGAAGATTTCTCTCCCATCGTGGTCATGGCCTCCCTGGATGAGGCGTACCTCGATTTCGCCGGCACGGAACGCCAGTACCCCATCTCGCTGCTTCCGGTGGCGGAACAGATCCGCGATACCGTCAAACAACGCACCGGTCTGGACGCGAGTGTCGGGATCGGGCCCAACCGGATGATCGCCAAGCTGGCGTCCGACTGCGCCAAGCCCCGTGGCCTGATGGAAGTACGAGCCGGATGGGAGAAGGGCTTCCTCGCTGGGCTTCCCCTCTCTGCCCTCCCTGGAGTAGGGCCTAAAACGGCCCAGCGCTGGGCGGTGCTGGGGCTGGTGAACGTGCACCAGATTCAGGAGATGATGGAGCGAGAGCTGGAGCGGCTCATCGGGCCCGAGGCCCGCTTGCTCAAGCTTCGGGCGAATGGCCGGGGCGGGACGGTGCTCCGGCCGGACCGGCTTGCGAAATCCGTGAGTAGAGAAACCACGCTTTCCCGCGATCTGCGGGACCCGGCGGAGCTCGAAGGGATTCTCGCGCTGCTGACCGCGCGGGTGGCCGGTCAGCTCAGGGACGAACAGATCCTGGCCCGGTCGGTAACCCTCAAGCTCCGGCACGACGACTTTCGAACGGTGACACGCCGACGGACCCTGGAAACCGCAACCGATCTGAATGCGGAGATCTACCACGCTGCGAGAGAGCTGTTTCGCTCAGCCTTTGCCGATGTGCGGCAGCGGAATCGTGGAGTCCGGCTGATCGGGGTGGCGGCGACCAATCTGGGGACTGCGGCAGAAGAAGATCTGTTCGAGGCTCCGGAACGGGTCCGACTCCGGCACCTCGCCGAAGCTGTCGACAAGGTCCGTAACAAATACGGATTCGACGCTGTGACACCCGGATCGATCGTCGACCTCAAGCGGAAGAGGCCGCGTTCCTAGCTCAGCGGAAGTCCTTGGACTCGAACCGGAGGCCCACCGTGCCGTCGGCCGCGGTGACTCGGGGTCCAAGATCGCGGAAGGTGGCGGTTCGGCCGGTGCTGTCCCGGGCCTGGACTGTGCTGTTCTGGTAGAGCCGATAGTATCCGACAAAGACTCGGCTGGCTCCGGGTCGGATGGCGCAGCCACAGTCCACGGCACCTTCCAAGCCCGCGTTGGTGGTAATCCGAAGCAGCTCCCGACTGGCATTGGTGATCAACGGGGCGAAGTACGCGGTCCCGCTCTCCCGAATCGTCGCACTCCTGTGAATCAGTCCCCGTTTTTCCCGAATCACTGCCGACCCCCGCAACTCCTCTCCCATGGGCCGCTGATTGGCCGAAAGTGGCCGGGCCAGATTCCACTGCACCACAACTGATCCCGAGGGAAGCTCTATCGTCTGAGCTGCCCCCGGTTGAAGTGTCACCGGAGCCCGCTGGGCCACCGCCAGCCAGATGGGAGCGGCCAGCTCGTTGCGGAACTCCAGCCTACGTCGGCCGGCGAAGTACCACGCCGCCAAACCGCCAGCAATCAATACCAAGCCAATCAGGATCGGCGCGATCCTCGGGGGACGCCGTCTCGGCCGAGCTACTGGAGATTGGGTGGTGGGAGCGGTCACATGGGCTCGCCGGAAAAGGGGGTCGAGGGTACAAGGATAATGCGGGTCGGGGCGGCCGGGCATCACCATCATTCGGAACGGCGTCGTGCGCCAACTTTTGCATGTTCTGCAACTCAGAATGGGTTCTCATCGGATGGATCACAAAATCCTGCAGGACTGGCCCGCGTTTTCTGCTCAATATGCAGAAATTGCTTGACAGGGAGAGTTCAGAACCCTATACTCAGCCCAGGTGGAATTTCCAGCTCAGACCCGGGACACCATGCAGCGCCCAATTTGCCTCAAGCCCAATCCTGGTGGTCAGCGAAACCGGAGCATGCCTTCGGTCGAACCGCCTGGTCCTTGGCCCGAGTAGTCTCTGTGCCGGCTGATGCCCCCGCGTTCGACGAGCCCACGCGGGGGCATCGTCTTTTAGGGAACCGATGAATCCCTGACCCCAAACCCGAGAGATCCATGGCTACGACGGTTCGACCCGCAGCTGAGCCGCATCCCTCCACCACCAGCGAGGTGCAGCAGGTACTGGAGCTGATCAAGGAGAAGAGAATCCAGGTAGTGGATGTGAAGTTCTGCGACCTGCCCGGCACCTGGCAGCACTTTTCGATTCCCGCGGCCACGCTGGACGAGGCGATGATCCGGGAGGGGCTAGGCTTCGATGGATCTTCAATCCGAGGGTTCCAGGCCATCAATGAAAGCGACATGCTGCTGCTGCCCGACGTGTCGACCGCCTTCATCGACCCGGTCCTCGCGGTGCCAACGCTCTCGCTGACCTGCAACATCTACGACCCGCTGACCCTGGAGCCGTACACCCGGGATCCCCGGTTCGTCGCGTTCAAGGCTGAGGAGCACCTCAAGACCACCGGGATCGCAACCACCTCCTATTGGGGACCCGAAGCCGAGTTTTTCATCTTCAACTCGGTGCGTTTCGATCAGAACGCGCACGAGGGGTACTACCACATCGACTCAGAGGAGGGGGTGTGGAACGCGGGCCGGAATGGAGTGCCCAACCTGGGTCACCGCCCTCGGCACAAAGAGGGATACTTCCCGGTTCCTCCAGTCGATCGGCTGCAGGATGTGCGCTCCAAGATCATGGTGGCGCTGATCGAGGCGGGTGTTCCGGTTGAGGTTCAGCACCATGAGGTGGCGTCCGCCGGGCAAGCGGAGATCGACTTCCGCTTTGGCACGCTGGTCAAGACGGCTGACCGGCTCCTGGCCTACAAGTACATCGTGAAGAACGTGTGTCACAGTCTGGGGCTCACGGCCACCTTCATGCCCAAGCCGATTTTCGGGGATAATGGGTCGGGAATGCACGTGCACCAGTCACTGTGGAAGGGCGACAAGCCCCTCTTCTACGACGAGAACGGTTACGCGCTCCTCTCCGAGACGGCACGGCACTACATCGGAGGTTTGATCGCGCACGCCCCTGCCTTGCTGGCGCTCTGTGCCCCCACCACCAACAGTTATCGCCGGCTGGTCCCCGGTTTCGAGGCACCGGTCAACCTGATGTACTCAGCCCGCAACCGCTCGGCGATCTGTCGGATCCCTTGTTATTCCAGCAGTCCCAAGGCGCGGCGAATCGAGTTTCGAGCGCCTGATCCCACCGCCAATCCATACCTGGCGTTCTCGGCGCTCCTCATGGCGGGGCTCGACGGGATCAAGCGCAAGCTGGAGCCGCCGGCTCCAATCGATGAGGACCTGTACGAATTGCAGGACGAGCGGAAACAGGCAATCAAGACGGTACCGGGCTCGCTGGACGAAGCGGTGACTGCGCTGGAGCGGGACCACCAGTTCCTGCTCGAAGGCGACGTCTTCACTCCCGATGTGATCGAAACCTGGATCGCGATGAAGCGGAGCAAGGACATCGCCCCGGTCAACATGCGGCCGCATCCGTACGAGTTCTTCCTGTATTACGACGCGTGATTGTAGTCGCGAGTCGCGAGCGATAACTCGTGAATCGTGTCTCGTGACTAAATCTTGACTCGTGACTAACTCTTGACTCGCGACTCGTGACTCATGACTCAATCAATTAACTCCGCCGATACCGCATGGATGCTGGTCTCGACCGCGCTGGTTCTGCTGATGACCCCGGCCCTCGCCTTCTTCTATGGAGGCCTGGTCCGGAACAAGAACTCGCTCAATACGATGATGATGAGCTTCGTGGCGCTGGGCGTCGTCGGGGTGACCTGGGCGCTCGCCGCCTACAGCCTGGCCTTCAGCGAGGGCGGTCCCCTCCTGGGCGGCCTCGCCAACCTCGGACTCGCGGGCGTCGGCACCGACGTGAAGGGCACGATCCCGCACGTCC
>DASUVR010000119.1:0-6008 GCA_036378855.1 Gemmatimonadales bacterium
ATGGTCTTCCGAACGAAGAAGAACTTGAAGTTCAGGCTTCGGTTCAGGTAGGGATTCGACCCCTGTTCGAACGGCAGCTCGATGTTGCAGCCGATCGAGAGCCCCCTGCCTTCCATGCAGCCCCGGTTGGCCGCTTCCATGATGCCAGGTCCGCCGCCGGTGATGACGGGGATCCCTGCTTGGGCAAGCAGCCGGGCAGTCTCCACCGCGGCCTGGTACTCAGGGTCGTTCGGCTTGGTGCGAGCCGAGCCGAAAATGGATACGCCATCGCGAACATCGGAGAGGTTGTCGAAACCCCAGACAAACTCCCCCATGATACGGAGGACACGCCAGGGAACGGAGACCAGGATCTGAGCCTTGTCCCGCCGTTCCTGGGGCTGAGGACCTTCTAGGAGGGTCTCATCTTCGGTTGGACGCTTGTTGTCGTCCATTGTGCGGTACGGACTATTGGTCATAAGGAACGGAATATACCAATTATACTTCGCCGATGTCCCACTCCTGGGGTTCTCTGACTGGTCAGTTGGTGTTACGGGGACTCATGAATCCCCCTCTCGGCATCGACCTGCTCCGGACCGCGTGGGCCTTCCGGCGCAGACGGTGGTGGGCACAATCACCGTTCTTGCCGGTTCCGGATCGGACGTATCTCCGGTGGCGGATGTATACCGCCTACGCCGATGAGGACGCGGTGCCGCCCCTGGATGATGTCATCCGCTTTGCCCGCTGGCGCCGGGAGACCATGGGGCTGTGACCCCGCCGCAGGTGGTTATTCTGGGTGGAGGGTTCGCCGGTCTGTATGCCGCGCGCGGTCTGCGGCGTGCGCCGGTTCGGGTAACGCTGATCGACCGCCGCAATCATCATTTGTTCCAGCCGATGCTCTATCAGGTAGCAACCGCGGCGCTGAATCCGAGTGACATTGCCGCGCCTATCCGCTCAGTGTTGCGCAATCAGGCAAATGCGGAAGTGCTGCTGGCCGAAGTCTCCACCATCGATGTGCCAACCCGCCGAGTGACCCTGACCGACGGCAGTCAGATCGCCTACGACTATTTGATCATAGCCACTGGGGCCCACCACTCATACTTCGGGCATAATGAATGGGAAACGCTGGCCCCCGGTCTCAAGAGCCTGGAAGATGCGGTGGAGATTCGGCAACGGGTATTGCTGGCCTTCGAACGCGCCGAGCGAGAAAACGATCCGGTGCGGCGGCACGCGTTTCTCACCTTTGTCATTGTGGGTGGCGGCCCAACCGGCGTCGAGATGGCGGGGGCCGTCGCCGAGCTCCGACGATACGCACTGCGGCGGGATTTTCGGCGGATCGATCCGGGTGAAGCCACCGTGATGCTGCTCGAAGGCGGCACCCGCTTGCTCCCGTCCTATCCTCCCAGTCTCAGCGACCAGGCCAAGAAGGAGCTGCGCCGTCTAGGAGTTGAGGTGCGAACCGAGACCATGGTGACCGACATCAGGCCTGGCTCGGTTGTCGCCGCCGGTTGGACCATCCCGACTCAGACGGTAATTTGGGCGGCCGGCAACCTGGCCAGCCCGATCCTCAACTCCCTGGGCGCTCCACTCGACAGCGCGGGCCGCGCCATTGTGGAGCCCGACTGCACCATTCCCGGACATCCGGAGGTTTTTGTCCTGGGCGACGCCGCACACTTCGAACACCAGGAGGGTGGTCCGCTGCCCGGCGTCTCCCCCGTCGCGATTCAGATGGGGGAGTATACCGCCGGCGTCATTGCCGGCGACCTGAATGGCGAGCCCCGCCGCGCATTCCAGTACTGGGACAAGGGTCAGCTGGCGGTGATCGGCCGGGGCCGCGCGGTGGCGGATATCTGGAAGCTCCATTTTGGCGGTTTGCTGGCATGGTTCATCTGGACCTTTGTTCACATCTTCTTTCTGATAGGGTTCCGCAATCGGATCCTGGTCATGATTCAGTGGGCGTGGTCCTATCTGACCTACGGGCGCGGAGCCCGACTAATCACGGCAGAGACACCTCACACTCCGTCGCTGCCACCGGTCAACATCCGCCCGGCATCGTCATGAACCTCGCTGTGCTGATCAAGACCCGGGCCCAAGAGCTCGGCTTCGTGGGCTGCGGCATTACCCACCCGGGACCCAGCGAATACGGGGAGCAGCTGGATGCGTGGCTGGCAAAAGGCTACGCCGGCACCATGCGGTACCTCCATCGCCAGGCGGGCCGCAGGCGCAATCCCGGCCTGATTGTGCCTGAAGCGCGGTCGGTGGTGGTAGTTCTGGACAATTACTATAGCCCTGATCAGGAGAAAGATCTCCAAGCTCCGAGGATAGCGAAGTATGCCAGGGGAAGGGATTACCACCGGGTCACCAGCCAACGACTCGGTGAGCTGGCCGAGTTTCTACAAGAGCAGGGCGCTACACTGGCTCGAGTGTATGCCGACGCGGGGCCTGTTCCTGAACGCGAGCTGGGCCAGCGAGCCGGACTGGGCTGGATCGGCAAGAACAGCATGCTGGTAAATCCCGGGATCGGCTCCTTCTTTCTTATCGGATCGATCTTTACCGACCTCGCGCTGCCGCTGGACCAGCCTTTTGACACCGACCGCTGCGGCAGCTGCAGCCGCTGTCTCGACGCCTGTCCTACCGACGCGTTTGTAGAGCCGAGGGTGCTGGACGCCACCCGATGCATCTCCTATCTCACCATAGAGCAGCGGGGATCCATTCCGGATGAGCTGGCCGAGCGCTTTCAAGGGTATGTGTTTGGCTGCGATATCTGCAACGACGTTTGCCCCTGGAATCAACGCTTTGCTGAGCCCACGGAAATCGCGGAGTTTCTCCCCAGCACTGAGCTGGGCGCGACTGCGGAGTTGTTCGAGGAGATGAGCCCGGATCAGTTTTCCGAGCGGTTTGGAGACACCCCGCTGGAACGTCCCGGGCTCGAGGGTATGCGAAGAAATTATCGGGCGGTGTTTGGAGCCCGGGTTCGCTCGGGCACAACGGCTTGAGCGCCTACCTGAAGCGGATGCTCCGCTACGACGTTTGGGCCAACGAGGCAACTCTGGGCTCGCTGACTCAGGGCCCTCCACCGCCCCGCAGCCTCCAATGGATGAGCCATATTCTGGGTGCGGAGTTGCTGTGGCTTAGCCGGATGGAGGGAGTGCCCAGCAAACTGCCGGTCTGGCCTGAGCTGACGGTGGAGCAGTGTCAGGTACTCTTATCGGACCTATCCAACGAGCTCGATCATCTGGAGCATCTCGGACCGCTGGATCGCCCGGTGAGCTACAGGAACTCCAAGGGCGAGCCCTGGACCAGCACTGTCGAGGAGATCCTCACCCACCTCGTGATCCACTCGGCATATCACCGGGGCCAGATCGCTTCCGATCTGAGAAGCGCCGGACAGGAACCGGCCTATACCGATTACATCCACGCAGTGCGCCAGGGCCTGATCGAATGAACGCCTCTCCAGGGCCAATGATCGTGCTGGCCGGGGTGGCCCTCGTTCTGGTGGGACTTGCGGTGTGGTCTGGGGCACTGAGTTGGTTCGGCAGACTTCCCGGCGATATTAGAATCGAGCGCGACTCCATGCGGATCTATATTCCACTGGCGTCGATGCTGCTGATATCGGTCGTGCTGACCCTCCTGATGTACCTGCTCAATCGCCTGCGCTGATTTTCCGACCCAGCTTTACCACCGCGTCTGCCAGCAGCTCGAAATCGATCCGGCGGGTGCGGTGGTTGACGTTGGCACAACGAATTGCATACCGCCCCTGCAAGACTGTGGCCGAGGGGAGGGCCAGTCCGCTCTCCTGTATGCGGAGCAGAATCTCCTCGTTGAGAGCGTTGAGCCCGCCGGCTTCAGTTCCTTGCGGTACATAGCGAAAACACACGACGTTGAGCGGAACCGGCGCGAGCAGTTCCAACTCGGGATGGGCCTCGATCAGGCTCGCCAGGTATTGAACCTGAGCCACATTCTGTTCGATCAGTCTGGCCAAGGCATTCACTCCGTAGGCCTTGAGCGAAAGCCACACCTTCAGCGCCTTGAAACCCCGGGTCAGATCCACGCCGCGATCGGCAAAGGGAAATCCTCCGGCGATCGGGCCCCGTCTGGCTCCTCCCAGATAGCTCGCGCGGATGGCAAAGGTGGCGCGGTGCAATTCTGGATCGCGAACCAAGAGGCAGGCGCACTCGAACGGCAAGTATCCCCACTTATGCAGATCGAACCCCAGTGAATCGGCCAGCTCGATTCCCCTGACCTTTTCGCGGAGCTTCGAAGACAGCCTAAGCAGTGCACCGAAAGCCCCATCGACGTGAAACCAGATCCCTTCTTCCCGACAGAACTGCGCCAGAGCGGCAAGATCGTCGGTGGCTCCCGTATTCACGGTTCCTGCGGTGCCGATGATGCAGCAGGGCAGCGCACCGGCTGACCTATCCCGGGCAACCGTCTCCCGCAGAACAGGCAGGTTCATCCGGTACTCTTCGTCAACCGGGATCAACCGAAGCGAGGCCTTGCCCATGCCCAACAGCTCCAGCGCCTTTTGCGCCCAGCCGTGCACCTCGGTCGAGCCGTAACACATCATTCGAGGAGCGGCCCTGCCGGATCGCGCCTCCTGGAGACCATCCTCGCGAATGTCGATTCCGATCCGCTCCAGTGCTCGGTGCCGTGCCACCGCCAGGCCAAGGATGTTCGCCATAGACCCGCCGGTCACCATGAGCCCGCTCGCCCTGGCGGGGAACCCCATGATCTCCGCCAGCCACCGAACCACCTGATGCTCAACCAGGGTCGGCGCCTGGTCGAACCCCGCCAGGTGCGGATTCAATCCCGCAGCCAGCATGTCCGCCATCATCCCAAAGGGAGTGCCGTTGCCCTGGACCCAGCCCCAGAAGCGCGGATGCAGGTTGCCGTTGGGATAGGGAAGAACCAGGCGAAAAAAGTCCTCGTAGGCTGCCTCCTCGCCTTGACCTTCCAGTGGCAGGGAACTGCTCAGGGCTGAGCGCACCTCCGGCGGTGGCGACCGCCATACCGCCTGATCCCTGATGGTCGAGAGGTGATCCAGCATGTCGTCCACCATCCGGTGGGCTAGCGCCCTGAACTTGGACCAGGCGGCCGGACCCGAAGGGTCCAGAGATTCCTCCAAGCTCTCGGTCACGAAGGGCTTACTCATATCTTCTCTCCCCTCAGCGCTGGATAACAGGGCGGGAATCGGCGGCGTGCGCCACCCGCTTCATGCGCTCAAAGTACCAGAACCTTATCATTCAACCATGGCAAACCCGTTGCATCGGCCCACACCGGCACCCATCGTGGCGACCCGCCGAACGCCACAAGTCGAACGGCTCAAGCTCCTGACGCGGCTGTTGGACAACGCGTTCCAGATCCCCGGAACTCAATTCCGCATCGGACTGGACGCGATCGTCGGCATAATCCCCGGGATTGGAGACGCCATCGGTGCCGTGTTCTCCGCGTTCATCGTCTTTCAGGCTGCGCGGCTCGGTGTTTCTCGGGCCACCCTGGCGCGAATGATGGGGAATGTGGTGCTGGATACCGTCGTCGGAGAAATTCCCATCCTTGGTGATTTGTTCGATGCCGGGTGGAAGGCCAACACCAAGAACATGGCCCTGCTGGAGGCGCATCTCGATCGCCCGGCGGCAACCGGCAGGTCCAGCCGAATGATGCTCCTTTTGCTGGGAGCGGGTTTGCTGCTGCTGCTGGCCGGGGTCATAGCATTCGGGATTCTCGTAGCCAAACTTGTCGTCGTTCAAATGCGGTGAGTCGATGCCGACCAGTCCATCGTTGTACAGCGTTGCCATTTTCGTCCACGATATAGGTCGGGCAATCGAATTTTACCGAGACAAGTTACGCCTGCCGGTTACCAAGCAGGGCTCGTTTGGTGCCGAATTCCTCGAAGGTGAAACCCACATCGGCGTACATCCTGCCGTTCACCCGGAGGCCCAATCTCTGGTAGGAAGGCACACCGGCATCACTCTCTTCGTACCCGGACTGCTGCACTACTGTGGCGAGCTGCACGACCGCGGCGTTCGTTTTAC
>DASUVR010000120.1:0-32763 GCA_036378855.1 Gemmatimonadales bacterium
GGCTCGGAGCCGCCCGACCATATCGAGATTGATCATGGCGAGGGTGCCGGCGAGAGGGTAAATCGGCTCCTTCACGTAATGAGCCGAGCCCAGCAACCCCAGCTCTTCGCCGCTGAAAGCAATGAACACCACCGTCCGGGCGGGCGGAGAGGCGGCAAGTCGTGCTGCTACCTGGATCAGCGCGGCTATTCCCGAGGCGTTATCGTCGGCGCCGTTGTGAACCCGCCCGGTGCTGTCAGGATCGAGGCTGCCGAACCCACCGAGCCCCAGATGATCGTAGTGAGCACCAAGAATGACCGTCTGGTTCCTCAGCACGGGATCTCTGCCCGGCAGAATCCCGATCACATTCTTTCCCAGAAGACCAGGCTTGCCCCGTGCCGACGGCGCATCGCGACCTACGTTGAATGACTGGAACCAGCCTCCCGCGGCCGGCTGAAGGCCCACCTCGGAAAATCGCCGGGCCAGGTAGGTGGCGGCTGAGTCGGCACCCGGGGAACCAGTGGCCCTGCCCTGGAGGCGGTCGTCGGTGAGGAACTTGATGTCGTCGAGCAGGCGGGGAGGCTCGACCAGTTTCTGGGCCGCCAACGACTGGACCATCGTAAAGAGCGCCAGCCCCACACCCGCGAACACGTTACGCCGCATAGCGGAATAATAGAACGGGCGAGTTACTGCGGCACGAAGCTGGTGTCGGGCCGAAGCCGCCTGACAAAGCCCGCGAGCAGGCGAGCCGTGCGGTCGAGGTCTTCTATTGCCACCATCTCATTGGGGCTGTGCATGTATCGGTTGGGCACAGAGACCAGACCGGTGGCCACTCCGCGGTGGGCGTTGAAGATGGCTTCGGCATCGGTGTGGGTGTCGCGCGAGGCGGCCTCGATCTTGTAGGGGATCTGTTCCGCCTCTGCCGCTGCTATCAGCAGCTCGAACACGATCTCGCTTACCGAAGCTCCCCGCGAGATCGAGGGACCGCCACCCAGTCGGTAATCGCCGTGCCGACGCTTATCGATGCCCGGATAGTCGGTTGCGTGGGTCACGTCGATCACGATTGCCACATCGGGCTCCAGCCGGCTGGCCGACGACCTTGCCCCGCCGCCGGTGGCCGCGATCTCTTCCCTGGTGGTGGCAACGGCCGTGACCGTTGCAGCTGGAGGATTGTCCGAGAGGAGCCGGAGCGCTTCGAGGACAACGTATGCCCCGATGCGGTTGTCGATGCAGCGGCTCACCAGCCGACCATTGGGAAACTCGAGAACCCCTGCCGAGAGCACTCCGGGATCGCCGATCCGGATTCGGGCTTCGGCCTCGGCCCGACTCGAGGCGCCGATGTCGATCCAGAGGTCTTCGACCTTGGAGACCTTTTCCCGCTCCTCCCGCTCCATCAGATGAATTGCCTTCTTGCCCACCACTCCGTTTACCTGGCCGGACCGGCCGAGCAGGATCACCCGTTGTCCCACGAAGACCTGATGGTCCCAGCCGCCGATAGTATCGAAGCTGAGGTAACCGTCATCGTCCACATGGGTGACCATTATCCCGATCTCGTCGATATGACCGGCGAACATCACCCGGGGTCCGCCGGACCCATCCAACCGGGCAAACGAGTTTCCCGAGACGTCGGCCTCTACCGCATCGGCAAACTTCTCGGCCTCAGCTCTCCAGGCCCGTGCCGGCGCGGCTTCAAAGGAGGAAGGTCCGGGAGTGTCGAGCAGACGCTTGAGGAAGGCCAGGGAATCAGGATTCACAACGAGCATGCTCCGGTGATGGCCCACCGCTCGACTCCGGCGATGGGCCGGTCATGAAATGCCGACCACATCCGGCTGGCACCGTCAACCAGCCGCGGACCGGGTCGGGAGGTGTACGCGTTGCCATCCAGGATCCAGGTGGGAACCCGGGACATCAACTCCAGCGCGTCCGGTTGAGTGAGCCGCTCGAGCTCGGCCCGGCTCCGGGCGGTGCCGAAGCCGCAGAGCATGATCAGAAGAAACTCCGGTTGCAGTCGTCCAATGTCGGCCCATTCGGCGCGGACTGAGCGGCTGCCTGGAGCGGCTCCAACATCGGTCCCGCCAGCGACGGCAACCAGTTCGGGCACCCAGTGTCCAGCCAGGTAGAGGGGATCGAGCCACTCGATGCAGAGCACCCGGGGAGAATCCGCGAGGCGTTCCGTCCCCAGCAGGCGGAGCCGGGTTTGAAGATCAAGTACCAGCTCCTCCGCCTCGGCACTCAGCTCCAGGGCTGCTCCGACCGCACGAATATCCTCCCACACGCCTGCCAGATTCCGTGCCTTAAGCGACAACACCTGAGATGGGGACTGAAAGCCCGCCGCGAGCCGATGAACCTGCCCGTCGCTGACTGCACAGATCTGGCAGAGATCCTGGGTGATGATAAGATCGGGCTCCAGTTGCTGGAGCGCCGATGCATCTATGGCGGTGACCGGCTGCCCTGACCGATACAACCGCCGGACTTCGGCATCGATTACGGCGCCGGAGGCGCGGATATCGATGGGCGTGGTGGTGACCCGGGGAAGGTGCAGGACCGAAGGCGGGTAGTCACACTCGTGGGAGATTCCGACCAGCAAGCTCTGATCTCCCAGAGCGGCCACAATCTCGGTGGCGGCCGGCAACAGGCTAACAACTCGCACTCACGCCTCGGCCAGCCTGCTGGGTCGGTAGTTCACGAATAGAAGTAGCCCGGTGAAAGTAGCAATGAGGGTACGAAAATCGTGGGTCAGCAGATAGGCCACCGTGCCCAGCAGAGTGGGGGTTTCGGTCAGAGCCCAGATTACGATGGCTCGGCCCAGATTGGCCCGCCACCATTCATCCTGGGACAGGCCCGCGGTGGAGCTGGTGAGCCGCCCCGCAGAATACACGGCGGCCCCAAAGAGTACGGCGCTGATGAAGAAGAGCCCCAGGTAGAGCACACGCCGATCGGGAACAGCCGAGATTGGCATGGGCGCCATCGAGCCCACGTACCAGGCAACCCCAAAGAACAACATCACACCCAGCATCAACGCAGCATGAATTATCCGGGCGCTGATCGCGGGTGAGACGGGTGCTCCGGGCGGCATCTAGCGGCGAGCCACTCGGTATAGCACCGCGCCCAGGCCGGCGAACACCAGAACCGCGGCGAGGTCACTGTTGGGAAATCCCCCCAGTGCCCGCTGCAGACCCACCAGGTGAGCCAGGTAGTCGGCCGCGGGGACCTGCGCCGCCTCGGCTCGGGAAACCAGAAGGGCGGCAATGCCGGCAATGGTGACTCCGGCGATGGCCCCACCGGCGATGAGTCCGCTGGAGAACAGGACTCCTGGCCCGGATTCCACCTCCATCAGGGATCGTTGCCCTCCGCGCGATTTCCGCTCGACCAGCCAGCGCACTGCCCCGCCAATGAACATCGGGCATGAGGTCGAGATCGGGAGATAAACTCCGACCGCGATGGGCAGGGATTGGAGCCCCATCAGCTCGATGGCAAAGGTCAGGAATACTCCGATGAGCACCAGCCCCCAGGGTAGGCGCTGAGTCAGGATGCCATCGGTCACCAGGGCCATGATTGTGGCTTTGGGCGAGTCGAGCTTGGTGATCGGCTTGCCATCGATCTCGCGGACCCGGCCGCCGATACCGGGATCAACCAGGTAGGCGACCTGATGAGATTGGGGGTCGATCAGATACTTCCCGGGTTGGACGCCCTGGGTCGGGATGTTCACCCGCACCACCTCCCACTCCTTGCCCTGGTGCCGCATCCGCTCGCCGGTCCCGGTCACGGAGCGGTCGGCCGCTCCCGGGGGCGAGGCCTGGAGAGTGACCCCGGCGTGCTGCTCGGGGACAACGTTGGTGTAGGTGTTGTTCAGGAGGGTGATGGTCCAGCCGATGGCGAGGGCAGAGGTGATGGCGCCCACCATGATGGCGATCTGCTGCCGTTTGGGCGTGGCGCCAACCAGGAATCCGGTCTTGAGGTCCTGGCTGGTTGCTCCCGCATTGCCCGCAGCCACGGCAATGACGCCGGCGATGGAGAGCGCCGCCACCCGGTGGTCCACTCCGGTCCAGCCGATGAGGAGGAAGATGGTGGTGGTCCCGATCAGGGCCGCGATGGTCATCCCGGAGATCGGGTTGGCGCTGACGCCGATCTCGCCGGTAATCCGGGAGGAGACCACCACAAAGAAAAATCCGAAGACGATGATGAGAATGGCGCCGAGGAGGTTGACACCGACCTGAGGCAGGATGGTCAGCAGGAGAGCCAGAGCCACCGAGCCGACGATCGTCACCCAGATGGGAAGGTCGATGTCGGTGCGCACCCGGGAGCTCATCTCGCCCACGCTCCGCCGGAGATCCTGAAAACCGGAACGGAAGGCGGAGACGATAGTGGGCAGGGCGCGTAGGAGGGCGATAATCCCGGCCGATGCCACCGCGCCGGCGCCGATGTAAAACACGAACTCGGCCCTGACCTCGCCCGGGCTCATGTCGCGGATCAGTTTGGTCTCGGCAAAGATGGGCTGATTGAGGCCGGAGCCGAACAGCTTGATGGCCGGTATCAGCACCAGATAGGCAAGGGAGCCGCCGGCGAACAGATATCCGGCGATCCGGGGGCCGATGATGTAGCCCACACCCAGCAGCTCGGGCGAGACCTCGGCCGATATGGAGGCGCCCTTATAGAAGGTGGAGACCCGCCCGGGATACTCCTTCCACAGCTTCAGACCCGCCATCAGGAACTTGTAGGCGAAGGCAAGGCCGAACGCCTGAAAGAGCAGCCTGGCCTGCAACCCGCCCTTGTCTCCCGCGATGAGTACTTCGGCGCAGGCCGTGCCTTCGGGGTAGGGCAGGTTGCCGTGCTCCTTCACGATCAGCGCGCGGCGGAGCGGGATCATCATGAGCACGCCGAGCAGCCCGCCGATCACCGCGATCACCGCCACCTTGCTCACCGTCAGGTCGTACCCCATCAACAAAATGGCCGGGAGCGTGAAAACGACCCCGGCCGCGATGGACTCACCGGCCGAGCCGGTGGTCTGAACGATGTTGTTCTCGAGGATGGTGGATTTGCCGAGGGTTCGGAAGAAGGCGACCGCCAGCACCGCGATCGGGATGGAGGCCGATACCGTGAGGCCGATCTTGAGTGCGAGGTAGACGCTCGAGGCGGCGAACACGATTCCCAGAATGGCTCCGAGGATCACCGCTCGAACCGTCAGCTCGGCGGGCTGCTGGACCGACGGGACATAAGGCTTGAATGCAGGCGGCTCGGGCGGAGGAGCGACGGGGCGGGTCTGGGTCGCCATGGAATGCCTTGGATCGATGGGGAACGACTAAGCGAACACTGGACTTACAGAGAAGCGTAGAAAGTAGGGGCCGTCGGCAATGCCGTCCAGCGGAGTGGTTCAAAATGGAGCCCGCCAGAATTGGATCTTGCGCGATCACATAGTGGGGGGTAGTATAGCTTGCGTTGAATTTCGGCCCTGAATTCTCGCCGGAATACGTGGGACATTCCCAACAAAGCGTTGTCGTCAAGTCGAGGCTTGGCTCCTGTCGGTTGAGTCGCGCCCCGAACCTCGGCGTGTGTCCCAGCCCTTCGACACTGGCGCCGTCTCACTTCTTTCAACCTCACATCCCAACCTCAGGGAAACTCTATGAATCGTCGTCTCATCTTCGGCCTTTTTGCGGCAGTGCTTGTCGCCGGGGCCTGTAACGATCAGCAGGACCCGAACACGGGGCCCGCGACTTCGGGCGGTGACCTCGCCACTACCAGCGGCACCATCGGCATCAACGTGATTCTGAAGGCGCGAGCCACTGCGGCCAATCGTACGGAGCTCGCGAAATACGGTACGCTGATGGACGAGATCGCCGAGCTGAACGCGATTCGGGTTAAGGCCAAGCCGAGCCAACTTCCCGCCATTCGGGCGCTGCCTTTCGTTGCGGCTGCAGGGCCTGACGCCGCACGAAATGCCAGGCCGGTGGACGCGGTGGCGGCAACAAATTTTGCCAATGGCATCGGCACTTGGGACCAGGACGCCGTCAATGTGGTGGATGTGGCCACCGACGCCCGCACCGTGACCTACGATGGGTCCGGCGTGTACGTGGCCATTCTGGATACCGGCCTGCTACCGACCTGGCGGCAGTATTTCCCCCAGGAGAGGATTGCCACCGAGTACGCCAAGGCCTTTGGGGGCGGAGGACAGGACAACGGAAACGTCCCGGAGCTGCCCAATAAGTGGGAGCAGGATGTGGATTCTCACGGCACCCACGTGACCAGCGCGATCCTGGGCTATTCGCTGAACGGCACTCCGGTCAACGGCACTGCGCCGATGGCGACTGTCATCCCGGTAAAGGTTCTCAATCAGAACGGCTCCGGCTGGTCCTCCACCATCGCACGAGGCATCCTGTACGTGCGGGATCTCAAGCGTGGTCCTCTCGCGAACACTCCAGTAGCTATCAACATGAGCCTCGGTGGTCCCCAGCTCGATCCGGTGGAGAAAGCCGCGATCGACAAGGCTGTAGAAGCGGGTGTCATCATCGTGGCTTCGGCCGGCAACTCCGGTCCCACCGGCGCCATGGGATATCCCGGTGCCTACCAGCCGGTGATCTCGGTCGCCTCTGCCGGCTATGTGCAGGAGTGGAGCTCGACCTCCGGCAACAACTGGTGGAACGCCCGTAACCCGGCCGATCCGACCAACCCGGAGGAGTACTATATCAGCGACTTCTCCGCCCTCCGAACCGGAGATCAGGACCTCGACGTGGCCGCGCCGGGATCATGGACGGTCGGCCCCTACCAGGTGAATCAGAGCAACCGCAACAGCTACTTCTTCCTGGGCGGCACCTCGATGGCCTCGCCGCATGTGGCGGGCATCGTAGCTCTGATGCTGCAGAAGAGTCCGACCCTCGGCGTGGCGGCGGTCGATCGCGCGGCGCGGGCTGAGCAGATTCTGACCAGCACGGCCATCCAGATCCCTGATGTAAACCAGCAGGTGCGTCCAACTGCCGGTGCACCGCCGGAGACGCCCCCTTCCTGGGACCAAAATCGAAGCGGAAGTGGACTGGCTACAGCGGATGCTGCGCTGGCTGGAACACCGTAGGCAGAGTTGAACTCACATAGCGAAAGGGCCGCCTGGTGGCGGCCCTTTTTTTGGGGACCTTGGTAGAGATTCCAGCTTGCGTGCTGGGAAATCGGTGACTACTAATTGCTGGTGCCGAGCTCCGGCGCAATGGACGCCCCGGCCCACGCTTGCTCACTCGCGGTGCGGCTCGTTTCTCCTCATTTGTCCTTCACACCGTTCAATCAAAACAGGGAAGTCGTCCTATGAACCGTCGCCTAATCCTCTGCATCGCTGCAGCCCTCACTGTTGGCGCCTGTAGCGATCAGCAAGAGCCAACCTCGGAATCGCAGAATCCAGGCAGCGACTTTGCTTCGGCTTCGAGCACTGTAGGCATCAACGTCGTGCTGAAGGGTCGTGCAACCGCAGCTCAGCTGGCTGAGCTCAGTAAGTATGGAATAGTGAGAAAGCAGTTTCCCCAGATCAACGGCCTCACGTTGGCTGGAAAGGCTGGGAACCTCGCTTCGATTCGCCGTCTCAGATTCGTGAAAGGCGCGGCGATCGACAAATTCATCGATATTCCACCGAACACTGATCTGGTCAACGTGACGGACTTCACCAGCGGGTTCAGTAGCTGGGACCAGGACGCGATTGACGTCACCATCCAGCCGTTGAGCTCAGCCCGCGATGTGGCTCAGACTGGACGTGGTGTCTTCGTGGGGATTCTCGATACCGGGCTGCTCAATACCTGGCCGCAGTATTTTCCCACGGAGCGGATCGCAACCCAATATGCTACGTCATTTGTCGGTGGTGGTGCAGCTGATCGGGGCAACGTTCGGCAACCCGCTGGAGACCAGTGGCAGCATGACGTGTGCGCCCATGGCACTCACGTTGCCAGCACGATCCTGGGTTATCAAGTGAGCCCTACGCTCAGGATTCAGGGCACCGCTCCCCAGGCGACTGTGATTCCCGTGATGCTACACAGCCAGGGTAGCGCGAACACCCCGAACAGCTGCGGCTTCTTCAGCTCGGTCGCCGCCGCCGGCTTGATCTATTTCGGTGATCTCAAGGCCAGGCTAGGGGGTGCTCCCCTGGTGGTGAATAACAGCTGGGGTGGGAGCGAGGACCCGCTCACCACGGCGGCGGTGAACTATGCGTTAGGAAAGGGAGTGTTGCTGGTCTTCTCGGCCGGAAATGCCGGCGAGAATGGAATGGGATTTCCAGGGGCATTGCCTCAGGTCATCTCCGCCGCGGCGACCGGATTCATCAAAGAGTGGACGGCCTGCGGAGGGACGGGCAGCGAAGGCAGCTGGTGGCTTCTGTGTGACGTTCCGGAGCCGACCAATCCCGCCGACTTCTATATCACCGATTTCTCCAGCCGTGAGCACACCGGTCAGGATCTGGACGTCGCTGCCCCTGGCTCCTGGGTCGTCGGGCCATTCCAACTCCAGCGGGGCAAGACGGACTTCTTTTTCCTGGGGGGCACTTCCATGGCTGCCCCGCACGTGACCGGCACAGTTGCGCTGATGCTCCAGAAAAATCAGGGCCTCACGCAGTCTCAGGCAGAGTCCATCCTGGAAAGCTCCGCAGTGCCCATGGGTGCTGGGTGCCGTTCCGTTCTTCCCGGGCCTGGAGCTCCCGCGGAACAGGTGTGCTGGGGAGCTGACGCGACCGGCGAAGGATTGCTGGATGCCGACGCGGCTGTGGCAGCTACACCCTAAAGGAGGCTGTGCCAACTCTCGAACCTAACGAGAGGCAAGACATGCAAAGGGCCGCCACTCGGCGGCCCTTTTGTTCACTCAGCTGACCTGAGATCAGCGTAATGCCTGCGGCCGATCGGCTGCGATCAGCTCAGGGTACTTGGCAACGAAGAGGGCATGAAACGCCTGGTCACTGAGGACGGGACCTCCCTGATTCGCTACTTCGATCCCGAAATCTACCGATGCCTCTCGCTGATTCGGGGTGCCGTGATGTCCGGGGTCGTCGAAGGCGCAATCGCCGAGGTTGAAGAATGCCCTCTCGGCGTCCCTTATCTGCTGGTTAGTCGTTTTGCCAAGATTTTGGTGGGCCAGGTAGTACCCGGAGTAGGCGTCCGCCATGAGCTCAGTGTAGCGGGTGAGCTCCGCGTCGCTCGTCTCAGCATTCTGACCCGGGATAGTCTCGGCGTCGTAGCCGTTCTTGAACTGAATTTGATGACCGAACTCGTGAGCATAGACGGCCTGTGGAGCAAGGTCGGCAATGTTGCCCAGACCCGCTGCCGCAAATCCCTCAAGAACGCCGTCCCCCATAATGATCTTGTTCGGAACGAAATTGGGAATAGCAGGGATCGCGAAGGCGTTGAAGCTGAAGAGCGGGTGGTCGCCGCCATTCAATGCTCTGGTGTTGACGACGAGGTCATGCAGCTGAGTGGCATACAGCACGGCGTTCGCATGCGTTACAGGGACAGGGTGCCCGTTCGCGTCCACGTCAGTGAAAAAATTCTCATAGATAAATGTGACGAGAGGGACGTTGGTAAGAACGGGTGCGCCCTTCATTGTGCCCAGCTTTACATCGGGCGAAAAGAAGTTCCAGAAACCCTTTACGCTTGTCTGCGTGCTCTGCATAACATCGTTGAATTCACCGGTATAGCCAAATTCCTGGGGACCCGCGGGCTCGAAGACGAATCCCTCGACAAGGGAGACGTCGGGGGCCCCGAGATCGAGAATAAGAGTTCGCAGAACAGCGAGCGGAATCTGGTTGAGTTGGCTGTTAAACCAGTTGCCGACCCGAGTATTCTGTCTGCACTTGTAGGCCTCTGGGTCGATCACGTGCTCGGAAGTGACAATCCGATCACGCAGCGAGGCCGGAAGGGCTGAAGGGTTCAGTCTCAAGTGGTGCGTTGCGGTAGCCAGGGCCATGCTAGGGGCGTCCGACGGGGCCGCCGGCTCAGTGCTCTCGTTCTGACAGCCGACAACGCCGAGGGCCATGCCCAGGCAGATGCCGAGTAACGCGTTCCTGCTCATGCTCGAGCTCCTTAGGGGGTGGTGAGGAATGACTGTACAAACCGGTATAGCTACTCAGAGCCACAAACTTTCTTCCGCGGTGCGCCTGAAAAAGGCGAACCACATCCTAGGCACCAGGTCGGTGCCCCTTCGTCCGTGCAGAATTACAGGTGGTTCGTCTGGAAGATCAGCTGTTAGAAGGTCCCTCTGATCTCATACACCGTACTCGAAGCAGGTGCCGCTGAGGCGGACCCATAAGATACCCTCTGGGGGTAATTACGCAAGACTCGTGTTGGACCAAGTTGTAGCGGAACGAGTTAGGCCGAAAACCATGGGGCACGGTCTGTTGCGGGAAGTTGCTAGGTTATGCGCAAGGGATGGAGTGCGCCGATCTATCCTGGTCGGCTGGCCGGTCTAGTCTTCCGTTGAGCCTGCAGCGCTACTGTCCTGATCGGCCGCGGTCCCGGGCCACCAATCGGGAGCCGCAGTCTGGTCGCCGCCGAGCTGGACTGGCTCGCCTGAGCTGGTGTCGGCTGGGATCACCACCCCATCGGCTCCGAGCAGCCGGAACAGCTTCCATTGCTCCTGGCGCGCGGCCCCGGGAAGTCCGCCGTTATACATCAGCGACAGCAGCAGAGTCCCCTCCGGCCGGCCAAGATATCCCACGACGGTGGACACCTGCCCCAGGGTACCCGTCTTGGCACGAACCACCCCGGAGGCGGGGAACCCGGTTCCCAGTTGCCGTAGGGTACCAGTACCATTGGATGGCAGAAGTTGAGGGAAGTTCCGGCCCGCCTGGGTGGTGGGAAACTTGGCCAGGTAGGAGACGAAGGTGGATGGGGTAACTCTGTCCTCATAGGACAGGCCGCTGCCGTCCACCAGGTAAGCGCCCTGATTCTGCCCGGTCACCGCCAGGATGTGGTCCATCAGGTGGATCGGACCATCCTGCCGGCCGCCGGCCCACTGGAGCAGCAGCTCCGCGCCGGCGTTGAGACTCCGCCGATTGATCTCACTGGCCAGGGAGTCGAGCGGAGGCGAGGCCACCTCGGCCAATACCCGGGGTGACGCATCGAGCGATGCCTTGGACGTTCTGCTTCGGTTCCAAGTGATGCCCGCCCGCTTCAGTGCGGACCCCCAGACTGCCGACAGGACTGCCTTGGGGTCGCTGGATACGGTGGTCAGCCGGCGAGGCGCGGCCCGCACTCCCAAACTGCCGCTGACCACCCAGCCGCCTCCCCGTCTCGGCACCAGGCGCAGGCGGGAGCGGCGGCCGCTCCTGGTCGTAGCAGTCACCGTAACCAGAGAACCAATGCCCGCGGGAGCCGTTTCAATAAGCTTTACCCGCTTGCCAACCCGTCCTGGCCGAACGGTGAACCAGACGATGTTCTCGTGAACCATCAGCGGGCCAACCAGGGGGGCGAACAGCCGTCCCTTGTGGCGGCGGGACCAGACGGCCGGATAGACCGCGGTTGCCGGCCCATCGGCGCTCTGAACCTGCAGTGGGCCACTGAGCCGCCGGACACCAGCATCCGCCAGCTGGGTGGCCAAATCGAACAAGGTCGGGCCCGACCCTTCAGCCCGTTCCAACGAAGGATCCCCATTCACTTCGAGCGCCCAGTCGCCCAGCCATTCCCCGGTCTTCGGGTCGACCACTCCGTTCCCGATCAGGCGAGTTGCGCGGCGAGCGTTCCCGCCCAAGACACTGCGGGCGTATCCGGTGGTAAACAGCTTTACCGCCGAAGCGGGCATCAGCGACGCGTCGGCATTGAAGCTCCAGAGCATCTGCCCCGTCTGGTCTGCCACGGCAATGCCCCAATCGCCCGGAGCGCTGCGAGACGCCTCAGCGTACCAGTCATTCATCCGCGATCCCAGCCAGCGGGTATCGGTCTGCGCCGGGAGGGAATGGACCCAACCAACCAGGCCTGTGATAACCAGTGTCAACCGAAACCGGCGTGAACCCAGCAATCCTGCCATTCAACTCACCTGGGAGGAGACAAAAGGGCAGCACAATGTGCGCAACTGACCCACATTGAGGCGGGAATCTATTCTGGGCCTGCCCCGGAGTCAGGTGTAAAAAGTGGCGCCAAAGGCTGTTAGGAACTGCCTCTGACAGTGTCCCGGCAGCGCTCCGATCCTTTGCGGCAAATCCTGCGCCGGTGTGACCCGCTGTTTCAGGTGTAAAGAGGGCCGAAGTAGTTGTGGGACAACAACACTGTGTTGACCCTGCCAATCACGTGTACCCGTGACCTCGGTCACAGCCCCCCTCCCCTACGCCGGATATCATACCGAGCGCGAAAGCTTGAAGGTTGTCCAGCGGGAACTCAATAATGGGCGAACTACGCCCTTTTCGGGTCCGATTCCCACTGGTTGCGAAATAGGTGGGCAGAGTGCAAAGCGGGACCCCAAATGACTTCACGCAAGCGATCTCAGGAGGTCGAATGAAAATGAATGCTCCCACACGCTATGCGACGCTCGCCGCGTTAATCGCCGGCTTGGCGTGCGCAGGCAACAAGGCCGAGACCGATCAGTCGGCCGCGGCCAAGGACACCACTACGACAACCGGTCGCGATACCCTGAACGGGCAGAACGAGAACCCGCCAGGATATCGGGGCATGGAGCGGGATACCACGCAGGGTGCTGTGGGCCAGACTCCGTCCGATACGTTCCTCCAGAACCAGGGAACTGGTACGCCGCAGGATACCGCCGGGTACTCGGGGATAGAGCGGGTCGATACCACTGGCCAGGCCAATCAGCAGAACACCGATACGACTGGCATGACCGGTCAGGATACCTCCGGCGTGAGCCGCCAGGATACCTCGGGCGCCGCTGGTGTCGATACTTCCAGCACGAATCAGAGCTCGGGCAACCAGAACTCGGGTAATACGCAGCTCGATTCAACTGGGATGTCGCAGACGGGTGATACCACTGGTTACAATCCGTCGCAGTCGCGGGATTCGACCAACAGGTAACGGATCGTCGTAGAGAAGTCGAAGAAGGGTTCCGGTTCGGGGGCGCACCAGCGTCCCCGAACTTTTTTCCGCCTACTTCAGCAACGTCTTGGCTATGGTCTGCAGCTGCATGTTGCTGGTGCCTTCGTAGATCGTTCCGATCTTGGCGTCGCGGTAATACTTCTCCGCCGGATATTCCTTGGAGTACCCATACCCGCCGAACAGCTCCAAACAGGCAGAGGTAATCCGGTCGGCTACCTGGGAGCTGAACAACTTTGCCATGGCCGCCTGCTGGGCAAAAGGCAGCCGGGCATCCTTGAGCCGCGCTGCGTTATAGACCATCAGTCGGGCGGCCTCCAGGTCGGTTGCCATCTGGGCCAGTTGGAACTGCACCGCCTGAAATTCCGCTATGGCCTTGCCGAACTGATGCCGCTCTTTGACGTAAGCAGTCGCTGCCTCGAGCGCGCCGCGGGCCACCCCGATCATTTGGGCGCCGATGCCGATTCTGCCCTCGTTCAGAGTCTCGATCGAGATCTTGTAGCCCTGTCCAACGGGACCGAGCACGTTCTCACCGGGCACCTGGCACTCCTCCAGAATGAGCTCCGTAGTACTGGAGGCCCGAATCCCCAGTTTGCTTTCCTTCTTGCCGATCGAGAACCCGGGAAAACCTCGCTCGACCAGGAACCCGGTGATACCCTTGTACCCTTTGGAGGGGTCTGCGTTGGCGAAGACGATGAAGAGTCCGGCCTCAGCCCCGTTGGTGATCCAAAATTTCCTGCCGGTGAGCGACCAGTCGCTCCCTTTCTTCTCTGCCCGGGTGGCCAGCGCAAAGGCATCGCTGCCGCTGCCTGGCTCGGACAGCGCGAATGCTCCCAGAAGCTCGGTAGTGAGCCGGGGGAAGTAGCGAGCCTGCTGTTCACTGGTGCCCCAGCGAATAAGGGCGTTGTTGACCAGGGTGTTGTGCACATCGACGTAGATGGCGGCCGAGGCATCAACCCGGGCCAGCTCCTCGATGGCAATGGCGGCCATGAAAATGCTGCCACCGCTCCCGCCGAAGGTCTCAGGCACCTCGATTCCCATCAATCCGAGCTCGAAGAACTTGGGAATCAGGTCGGGGCGGAAGTGCGCCGCCTCATCCATGGCCTGTACGTGGGGACGGATCTCGGTCTCTGCGAACTCGCGGACGGCGTCGCGAAAGAGCGACTCTTCCTCGGACAGGATCGTAAGGGCAGGCGGAGCGACCGACAGGGTGGACATGGAATGGTCCGGGTGAGGGGTATGATTCTCAGTCAAGATAATCTCGCTGCGGGTTACGCTCCCCGTTAGTTTCCCCCGCCACAATGGCTATCGCTTCAGCTCCAAGCTCCGTGCTTCAGCGACTCCGCCAGGACGGTCCCCTGGCGGCGGTCGAGCTGCGGCCACCCAGGACTGGTCTGTCGGCCGCGGACAGCATGGAGCTCTGGATCGACATGTATCACTCGATCCAGCGATTGGCCCGGCATAACACGGTGATTTTCCTGACCGACAATGCTGTCGGACTCTCGGAAGAGGAAAACCTGGGCCACCTGACCGCCAATCTGGCGGGCGACGTGGATCCGCGACACATCGTTCCCTTCCTCACCTCGAAGCATTCCATCGAGTACTGTCTCATGCATGCCTCGCGAGCCGCCTCCTACGGGTTCGAGGCGCTAACGGTGCTGGGTGGAGATCACACCGCCGGACCGCCCCGGTGCGTTCCCCACGCCCGAGAACTGCGGACGCTGATCCGCCGCCGGGTCCCTCGCTTGAATCTGGGAGGCTGGGCCAACCCCCACCGGCCGGCCGAGGAACAAGTGGATTTCCTGCTCGATCCCAAATTCGAAGCGGATTTCTATCTGACGCAGATCGTGTCGCACCACAGCATTGCCGCGGTGGAGCGCTTTCTCAACGAGGCCCGCCGGAGAGGAGTGTCGTATCCTGGTGTGTTCGGGGTGTTCCTTTACCGCAGCGCCAACCCGGCAACTCTGGCCAAACTGGCCGACTTCTTCCCGGTTCCCGCTGCCGAGCTGACCCGTGAGTTCGAGGCCGGAATGAGTCCGGAGGAAATTTGCGCTCGCTCGGTTCGGATGCTTCGGGAGATCGGTGCGGACAAGGTCTACTTGAGCAACCTGGGCTTTCACCAGGTGGAGGCGCGCTACCGCAAGATCGTAGAGCTGCTGTAGAGGGTCTCCAGCGCTACACCAACCCGACCCGACGGCGCGCTTACCTGTACGCCCTGTACCAGATCCTTGACCCGCTCCACCATTTCTGATGCTATCGCGACCCCCTCCGCGCGGGCGGCGGCAGATCCATGTTCCTGCGCCTTCCGCATCCGCTCGATGATCCCGGCTGGCACCACAACTCCCGGTACTTCGTTGGCGAGGAACTCAGCGTTCCGAAGCGAGGTGAGCGGCCAGATTCCGGCGATCACCGGCACCGGCGATTTGGCTCGGTCCAGGAAACGCGCCAGCTGGTCGGGGTCGAAGACCGGTTGCGTGACTGCGAAGTCGGCCCCGGCCTCCACCTTCCAGGCGTATCGCTCGAGCTCGCGGCGCTGCTCGGCTCCCTGATTCAAGGCGACACCAACCACAAATCGGGTCGGCTCGCCAATCTGGTTTCCGCCGGGATCCAGTCCCTGATTCAGCCGCCGCACGACGTTGGTCAGTCCGATGCTGTCGATGTCGAACACGGCGGTCGAATCCGGGTATGGCCCCATGGCCGGAGGATCGCCCGTAACGATCAGTACGTTCCGGAGCCCGCCGGCCGCAGCGCCGAGAAGGTCGCTCAACATGCCGAGCATGTTGCGGTCGCGGCAGGTGTAATGGAGTACTGTTTCCATGCCGGTTTCACGCTGGACGATCAAGGCCGCGGGTAGCACGCCCATGCGGCTCTGGGCCCGGGCGCTGTCCAGCACGTTGACCGCATCGACCCCCGCTTCCTGCAGGGAGCGGCACTGCTCGATCATCTCCGCGGCATTCCAACCCTTTGGGGGCGCTATTTCTACCGTGTTCACCCACTCCCGCCGGGCCAGCTTTTCTCCCAGCCGGGACCGCTCAGCCAGCGGTGCAGCGGGCACTCCAATCGGCTCCCGCGCCCGGGAGCTCACGTCGGCGGCAACCAGTCTCGGCTGCAGACTCGACACATAGGCGTGGATCTTCCGAATGTGGTCGGGCGTAGTGCCGCAGCAGCCGCCCACAAAACGCGCGCCGGCCTGAATCATCCGGCGGGCGTACGAGCCCATGTAATCCGGGCTGGCGAGATAGATCCGGCGGTCGTCCACCGCGCGGGGCAGCCCGGCGTTGGGTTGGGCCGAAACCGGGCGACGAGTGTGCTCGACCATGCGCTCGATCCCATCGAGCATTGCGGCGGGGCCTACCGAGCAGTTCAGACCCAGGACGTCGGCTCCCAGCTCATCCAGCTTCGAAGCGATGGTCTCTACCGAGGTGCCGTAGCTGGTATTGCCATCCTGCCCCACCGTCATCTGAGCGATGATGGGCAGATCGCTGAGGGAACGCAGGGCGCAGAGTGCCGCCTCCAGTTCGTTCAGGTCGCTGAAGGTCTCCAGGATGAAACCATCTACTTCGCCTTCCAACAGGCCGCTGGCCTGGCGGCTGAAGAACGCGATGGCCTCGCCCCTGGCGGTGGGTCCCCATGGCTCCAGCCGAATCCCCAGCGGACCGATGGCGCCGACAACCAGTGCACGCTGGCCCGCCGCCTGCCGGGCGAGGGCAACGGCCGAGCGGTTGATGAGCTCGGTCTGTTCCTCCAGTCCATGGCTCGACAGTTTGACCGGATTGGCCCCGAAGGTGTTGGTCTCCAGGATTTCCGCGCCGGCGTGGACATAGGCCTCATGCACCTCGCGAACCAGTGCGGGCTGGCTCAGGTTGAGCTCGTCATAGCTCACATTGACGAAGACGCCGCGACTGTACAGCATGGTGCCCATCGCGCCATCCAGGACGTGAACCCGGCCATCCCCAATCAGATCGCGCAACGTTGGCATGCTATCGCTCGTAGTTCAGGTTGGGCGCCAGCCACCGCTCTACCGCGGCGACGTCCAGCTCTTTCCGGCGGGCGTAATCCTCGACCTGGTCGCGCTCGATCTTTCCGACCCCGAAATACTGCGACTCCGGGCGCCAGAAGTAGTACCCGCTGACCGAGGACGCCGGCATCATGGCGAAGCTCTCGGTGAGGCTGATTCCAGCGTGCTTCTCCACCTGAAGCAGGTCGAAGAGGATCTGCTTTTCGGTGTGATCGGGACAGGCCGGATATCCCGGGGCCGGCCGTATGCCCTGATAGCGCTCCTTGATCAATCCCTGGTTATCCAGGGACTCACCCGGGGCATAGCCCCAGAACTCGGTTCGCACCCGCTGGTGCAACAGCTCGGCAAATGCCTCGGCCAGGCGGTCGGCCAGAGCCTTGGTGAGAATGGCGCTGTAATCGTCGTGCTCGGCCTCGAACCGGGCCAGCAGCTCCTCGATGCCGGCACCGGCGGTGACGGCAAAGGCGCCCACGTAGTCGGCCGCCCCGCTCTCCCGCGGGGCCACGAAGTCGGCCAGCGCCAGGTTGGGCCGGCCTGGAGGTTTGATCATCTGCTGCCGCAGGGTATGGATGACCGTTTTCCGCTGTTCCCGCTTATCGTCGGTATAGAGCTCGATATCGTCGCCCACACTGTTGGCGCGGAAGAACCCAAATACCGCGTGGGCCTGGAGCAGCCGCCCGTCCACAATCCGCTGCAGCAGGGCGTTGGCATCGCGGAAGAGGCTCCGGGCCGCGGGTCCGACGGTGGCGTCTTCCAGGATGGCAGGATAGTGACCGGCCAGCTCCCAGGTTTGAAAGAACGGAGTCCAGTCGATGAACGGCACCAGCTCCTGTAGCGGATAGTTCCTCAACGGTCTCACGCCAAGAAAACAGGGCTCAGGCGCCGCGGCGCTCCAGTCTACGGCCAGCCGATTCCGGCGAGCAGCGGCCAATGGCTGTTTCCGCTGTTCGGCCTTGCGATCTCCGCGTTGGGTCCGGACCTCCTGATATTCGGCCTTTACAGCGGCAACGTAGTTGGGCCGCACCTCATCGCTGCGCAGATTCCCAGCCACCCCGACGGCGCGGGACGCGTCCACCACATGGACGGTCGGCCCCCGATATCGGGGCTCGATCTTCACTGCAGTGTGGACTCGAGACGTTGTGGCCCCACCGATCAGCAGAGGAATGGTGAAGCCCTCGCGCTCCAGCTCGCCGGCGACGAAAGACATCTCCTCCAGTGAGGGGGTGATGAGCCCGCTCAGTCCGATGATGTCCACTTGCTCCTTGCGTGCTGTCTCCAGAATCCGGGCGGATGGCACCATCACGCCGAGATCGATGACCTCGTAGTTGTTACACTGGAGCACGACGCCGACGATGTTCTTGCCGATGTCGTGCACGTCGCCCTTCACCGTGGCCAGAAGAACTTTGCCGTTGGATCTGGACTGACCCTCACTATTGCCGGTCAGGGTCTGCTTTTCCGCCTCGATGTAGGGGATCAGGTGGGCTACCGCGCGCTTCATCACCCGTGCGCTCTTTACCACCTGAGGGAGAAACATCTTCCCCGCGCCGAACAGATCTCCGACGACGTTCATGCCGTCCATCAGCGGACCTTCGATGACGTGGATCGGCCGCTCGGCCTGGCGGCGCGCCTCCTCGGTGTCCTCGATGATGTAATCCGCGATACCTTCGACCAGCGCGTGGCTCAGGCGCTCGGCTACCGGCGCGTTCCGCCAGGCCAGGTCGGTGCCCTGAGCCGCCGCACTTCCCTTGACGGTGTCGGCGACTTCCAGCAGCCGGTCGGTGGCGTCCGGTCTGCGATTGAGCACCACGTCCTCGACCCGCTCCAGCAGATCGGCAGGGATGTCGGCATAGATCGCGAGCTGGCCGGCATTCACAATTCCCATGTCCATACCCGCCTCGATGGCGTGGTATAGAAACACCGAGTGAATCGCCTCTCGCACGGGATCGTTCCCTCGAAAGGCAAACGACACGTTGCTCACTCCGCCGCTGATCAGCGCATGGGGCAGGGCGGCCTTGATCCGCCGGATTGCCTCGATGTACTCGACGGCGTAGTTGTTGTGCTCCTCGATCCCGGTGGCGATGGCAAAAATGTTGGGGTCGAAGATGATGTCCTCCGGGGGGAAGCCCACCTTCTCGGTCAGGATGTGGTAGGCCCGCCGGCAGATCTCCAGCTTCCGCTCCGCCGTGTCAGCCTGGCCCTGTTCGTCGAAAGCCATGACGATCACCGCTGCCCCGTATCGCCGTACCAGGGTGGCCTGACGGATGAAGCTTTCTTCGCCTTCCTTGAGGCTGATCGAGTTCACCACCGCTTTTCCCTGAACGCACTTGAGCCCGGCCTCGATCACGGACCACTTGGAGGAGTCGATCATCACCGGCACCCGGCTGATGTCCGGCTCCGCCGCCAGCAGCTGCAGAAACGTGGTCATGGCCTGCTGGGAATCCAGCATTCCCTCGTCCATGTTCACGTCGATTATCTGCGCCCCGTTCTCCACCTGCTGCCGCGCGATCTCCAGCGCGGCGGGATAATCGCCGGCCAGAACCAGACGGGCGAACTTCCGCGAGCCGGTGACGTTTGTCCGTTCGCCCACGTTCACGAACAGGGTCTCCGGCCCGACCGTGAGTGGTTCCAGGCCGCTGAGACGTAAGCGGGCGGGAGGGGAAGCCGGGAGGCGGGGAGGCAATCCGGCAACCGCGTCCGCAATGGCCCTGATATGTGCCGGAGTGGTGCCGCAGCAGCCGCCAACCAGGTTGACCAGGCCGCTCTCGGCAAACTCGCGGAGAATGGTGGCCATGTGCTCCGGGGTTTCGTCGTAACCGCCGAACTCGTTGGGGAGCCCTGCATTGGGGTGGGTGCTCACAAAAGTCGGCGCCACCCGGGAGAGCTCCTGGACATATTGCCGCAGAGCCTGAGCGCCGAGAGCGCAGTTAAGACCTACGCTCAGCGGGCGGGCGTGGGCCACCGAGTTCCAGAACGCCTCAGTGACCTGGCCGGAGAGCGTCCGGCCGCTCGCATCGGTAATGGTTCCGGAGATCATCACCGGTACCCTGATTCCCGCCGTCTCGAAGTACGACTCGATGGCGAAGAGCGCCGCCTTGGCGTTCAACGTGTCGAAGATCGTCTCGACCAGGAGGAGGTCGGCGCCTCCATCCAACAGTCCGCGAACCGCGTCGGTGTATGTGGCCACCAGCTCCTCGAACCCGACGTTCCGGAACCCGGGGTCGTTCACGTCGGGGGAGAGCGATGCTGTCCGATTGGTGGGTCCGAGCACGCCGGCCACATACCTGGGCGAATCGGGAGCGCGCTGCTCGAAGTCGTCGGCCACTTCGCGAGCCAGCCTGGCCGAGGCACGGTTCAGCTCGTAAACCAGCTCCTCCATTCCGTAGTCTCCCAGGGAGATGGAGGTCGAGTTGAACGAGTTGGTCTCCAGGATGTCGGCGCCGGCATCGAGGTAGGCGGCGTGGATAGCCCGGATGATCGAAGGCTGGGTCAACGAGAGCAGGTCGTTGTTGCCCTTGAGGTCCGATTTCCAGCCGGCAAATCGATCGCCCCGGTAGTCCTGCTCTCCCAGCTGATAGCTCTGGATCATGGTGCCCATTGCTCCATCCAGCACCAGGATGCGCCGCTGCAGCAGGGGCACCAGCTCACGGAGGCGACTCTCCCGGGTTCGGGGAGGGGTAAAGCTGCCGGGGGTTACGGCCGGGGGATGGGCGACGGTGGTCAGAAGACCTCCCAAACAAAAACCTGAGGCTAAAACGCCTCAGGGGATGCGTTTTAGCGGTTTATTTTACGTGGCCGCAATCAGCGCAAATCGCCACGGGCTCAATTGTTAACTCAAGTTAACCGGCGGACGGCGGGGAGTCAATTCGGCCCGCTCAGATCAACCTCAGCACAAACCCGCGCACGATATACAGCACCAGCCAGGCCACCATGGGGCTGAAATCGATCATCCCGAACGGCGGGAGCACTCTCCTGATCGGGTCGATCAGCCAGCTGGTCAGCGCTACGAGGGGTCTCATCCACCGGTTGTAGGGCCCAATGCCGAACCACGATGCGATGACCCGGATCAGGAGCGCCGTCATGAGAATGGTAAATAGGGCGCTCACCAGGAGGCGCAGCCAGATCCGGGGGCCGCTCCTGATGGCCAGAGACACCCCTGCCGCCATTCCGATGAACCAGTGGGTCAGGCTGAGCAGTACCAGGCCGCCGGCGATCACCAGCCCGACCAGCCACAATGGGGCGGTTTGCGGGGTGCCTCCAGCCGCAATGACGCGGCGTTCCAACCGGAGGAGAAGCGGATCGCTGACCCGGCGGACGAAGCGGGGCCAGACGCCAAATGGATTGATCCGGCGGGTGCGTACTCCCCACGACGTAAGGGCCACGATCGAGGCGTACACCAGGGCTACGATGACGAGCGTGCGGAGGGCAGTATCGAGGGTGGCGAGGTTCATGGCGGGGGAGTTCGGACTCAGGGCTCGCCCGAGGTCACCACCTCCATTTGACGTTGGGCGCCGGAGCTGGCGGTGCACATGAGGGTGTACCGTCCGTTGACCGACGCGTCTTCCAGGATCTTGCTGTCTCCCCAGCAGGAGAGGATCTCGCGGCCCGCCGGCTGACGAAAACGGACGGTGACAACCGGCTCCCGCTGCACGTTCACAATGCGCCGAACCGTGCTAGTCGTGAGACTTTCGGCGCCCATCTGCTTCAGGGTTCCCGGCGGCCGTCCCCGGTGAGAACCGCGGTAGTCGACCGCTCGATCGAGCAATTCGAAAATTTCCCGTCCGAGCGCTTGGGCGTCCCGCTCATCGGGAGCGAGGTTGCTCGGGGGCTTTGCGCGCGAGCTGGAGCTGCCGGTTCCGGTGCAGCCTGCGACCACAAACACCAGCATAAGAGGGATGCGCCAGGGAACCCGGCCGATCATTCCATTGCGAATTCGCGGTTGAACACAACCTCGAAGCTGAACGTCTTGCTCTTGCTGCGGGTTTCCATATGCTCCGCAATGCGCTTAAGGCGCGCTGGGATACCCATGATCTTCTCTTGAGCCTTCCGCCCCAGCTCGTTCAACCCCTCCAGACTTTCAATCCTCCAGTACCTGATCTGTTCCTGCACAATGCGCAGGTAGTCTCGAGGCCCGTAGATCCCGGCCCGGCGGATGACGTCGGCCAGCTCCCTGAAGCCGGGCATCGTGACTCCCGGCATGTCAATGGCGGGCAGGATGAATGAAGCGGAGTGGAGAGCCTGATCCGGATCGCGCTTGAGAATTTCGCCAAAGACCGTGCGGTAAAACGTGTAGTGCCGCGCCTCCTCCTTGGCCACCTGGCTCAGAATGGAGGCGAGTTGCGGCTCGTACTCGGCAACGATCTTTCCCGTCTCGCTGTGAGAGAACTGGGTGGCTCGTTCCTGGACCGTAGTGTAGGCGAAGACCCGATAGGGATCCCGGTCCCATTCCGGGTGGAAACCGGCCCGAAGGTATTCGAACTGCATTTCCTCGAGCTTCCGCTGCTGCAGCAGCCGGGTATCCCTGGCGTAGTCGTGGAGCACCTGGCCGTGCCGGTCTTCCTCGGCGGTCCACAGATTGTTCCAGCTCCGCCAGAAGCTGTCGTCTCCCAGGTACACGGCCAGCAGCCGGTGAAAGTGGGGGAGGCCTTCTTCGGTCAGGAGATTGAGCGCCAGCGCTGCGCGGGCGTGAGTTGGGATGCCCTCGGCTCTGGCCCGTAGGGCGGCGAGATGGGTGTCGGGGCATTCGTCGGGTGCCGGCCCTACCAGATCAACCGGGAACCAGAGCTCCCGCTTCCGCTCGTGAACCTCCATGAGCTCACGGACGGTATCCTCCAGGTCCTCGAGCACCTCGATCTTCGAGTGCAGCTCTCGTGCGGGGTCGGTAACGATGCCCATGAAGTACCTTCGACAACAGAAGACAACGCAGTAAGATGCGACCAGCCTTCAAAGATAGTGTTGCTGGTGCTGCGAGTGCCACTGTGGTGGGGGTTTACGCCTCCTTCGGGCTGAGCGCTTTCTCCATCAGTGACCAGGTCCGCTGGCCGATATAGCGGTCGCGGGTAAAGATCCGCCGCCACCCCAGGGCTGCCAGCAGCCCCTCGGATCGGGCGTCATCGGTCCAGAACTCGGCCACATGGGCCCCCGACTCGACTGCGCGCTGCTCGAAGGCGGATAGAAGACGGTGGGCGTGGCCCCGGTGCCGTTCCTGGGGCAGTACTACTACGTCAACCAGGTGGGCGACGCCGCCACGAAGCCAGAAGCGGAGGCCCCCGATCCAGTCGCCGATCTCGTTGCTGAGAATGAGGTAGCGCTCATCGAGCGTGCTGGACCAGCCAGCGGGATCTTCCTCTTGTTCGAGCATCTCCGAGAACCAGGCCGCGAAGTCCTCGTCCTGTTCCATGTCTCGAATGGTCAGCTCGCTCATACGCACCGTCCTCCCGATGGGAGACTCCTCTCTCCCCGTCAGCAACACTAATGCCACGCCGGCAGTTCCTGTCTGTGAACGTGGTCACCGTGTGGGCGCTCTCAGCCACAGGTCCGAGCAGGGTCGAGTTGCTTGAGGCCTGTGGCGGGCTAAACTTGGGGAGGATTGGAATATTCAGGAAGGTGGGACAATGACAACTAGTGCTACTGCTCCCTCGGCTCGGCCGGTGATCGTTCCCTGCCCATTCTGCTCTGCCGCCAACCGGGTTGACCTTGCCCGGCTGGGGGCGGGGCCTAAATGCGCCAAGTGTGGCAAGCCGCTACGGCTGGACCGACCCCAGAAGGTAGGGGACAAGGACTTTGAGCGGACCATAAGCAGCTCGGCAGTGCCGGTGGTGGTGGACTTCTATGCCGACTGGTGCGGGCCCTGCCGGATGATGGCTCCAACCCTGGACGAATTTGCTCAGAAGCGTGCCGGTGACGTCCTGGTTCTCAAGCTGGATACCGACGCAAACCCCCTCACGGCATCCCGATTTGGGATTCGGGGGATCCCCACGATTATAGCCTTTCAGGGCGGAAGCGAGCGATCTCGCCACGTCGGCGTGGCCGACCTGAAAGTGCTGGAGAGCTTGAGCGGGGTCAGCTGAGCCGCACCATCGCAGCGATTACGACCCCTGCTCCTGCCAGAAGGGTAAGCAGGGCGAGCAGAGGCAGGGCCAACTTCAGCCAGTCCTCGTAGCGGACTCCCGCAGCAGCCAGCATGGCCATCAGTGCGCCATTAGTGGGTGTAACGATTTCACACAACCCGGCTCCGTATTGATACGCCAGGACGGTTACTTGCCGGGAAAGCCCGATCAAATCCGAGAGCGGAACCAGCAATGGCATGGTGAGCACGGCCTGGCTACTGGTGCTCGACACAGGCAGGTGAATCGCCGCCTGTAGCACCATCATGGCCACGGCCGAGAGAGTGGCTGGCAGGCCTGCGATGGGTGTGAACATCCCGTTCACCAGGGTGTCCACGATCTGTCCCTCGTTCAGCACCACGTAGATGGCCCGGGCAAATCCGATCAGTAGTCCGGCAAAGGCCATGGAGCGGAAACCATCTACAAAGGCCTCGGCTGTGCCGTCCAAACCCAGCCGGCCAAGCACGCCCGCGAGAATTCCCACCACGAAAAAGAGGGCGGAGAGCTGATCGAATTCCCAGTCCAGCTGCTGGGCCCCGTAGATGTAGATGGCGAAGGCAGCGAGAATGGAGAAGAGAATTACCAGATCTCGCCAATCCAGCGGAACTCTTTGGCCTGCCGGAGCGAGCTCCGGCTCTTGGCGGGTGCGCCGGGCATACCACATGGTGCCCGCAATCCAAATGGCCAGAGCCGGAATCAGAAATGCGAGACGGAAACCCAGGCCGGAGGCCGGCGGCAGCTGGGCCACCTTTTGGGCGATAATGACCTGAAACGGGTTCACCGGACTGAAGGCGGCTCCCACCGCCGCAGTTCCCAGACTCATCGCAACAGCAACGACGGGAGAAAAGCCGAGCTGACGCACCAGGAGCAGGAGCACCGGCACGAAGGCGATCAGCTCCTCCTGCGTCTGCATCATTATCCCGCCGAGGCTGAAGGCGACCCCGGCAATCGGGATAACCAGCAGGCCTCGGCGGCGCACCCGTTGAGCCAGCCCCCCGACTACCCGGCCCAGGGTGCCGGTTCTCTCCACTACCGTGAAGGCGCCACCAATCAGGAAAACCAGCGCGATGACCGAGGCCGCATCGACGATTCCGCGCGGGATTGCCACTACGGCCTCGAAGGGACCCACCGGATGCTGCGCCACCCGGGCGTAGGTGCCGGCGAGTACGACACTCCGGCCGGTGACGGGATCCTCCCGCCGCTGAAACTGTCCTGCGGGTAGAACCCAGGTCAGTACCGCTGCCAGCAGCACGCAGCCGACCAGAAGACTCAGGGCATGGGGGAAACGGGCTCGAGGAGAGCTCACAAGGTGCGGCAGCGGGTGCTGACTGGGGGCACCCGGCTGCAGGCTATCCGATCGTTCATGCCCTGGCTCAGCGGTCCGCAGGCCACGGTCTGTGCTTCGCGGATGGCATCATCCCGGGAGGCGGCCGAGGCAGTTCCGCTCCCCTGGTCCTTGGCGAAGGCCACCACCACGGTGCACTCCACATGCTGCGAGGCCAAGGTGGACCAGAGAAGGAAGGCGCCAAACAGCACCACCACCAGAAGGGTCACCATCCGCCCACGCTTGGTCATCAGTCCTCCGCCTGGTCTGCCCCAGCCGCTCAGGAACCCGGTGACCTGGGGCACTGTTCTGAAGGAAGCGTCCACGAAGGACGCGTCGAGCGAGGGTGCAATGAATGGAATGTGAAGAGGTTCTGGTTCGCCTCTGGGAATATCTCGACCAGGAGCTTGGGCCGACAGAGGCGGAGGCAGTGGGGGCTCACCTGGAGAGCTGCCCCGGGTGCCATCCTGCCTTTGGTTGCGGCCGTGCTCTACTGCGTCTTCTCGCCCGGCAACGGACGAACTGTGCGGCTCCGGCGGACCTGGTTCAATCCATTCGGGTGCGTCTCGTGGCCTCCTGAAATCTCAGCCGCCCGGCTCCGCGTGCACTTCACGGCGAATCCATTCCAGATAAGCCGGGTTGCCACCGAGGATGGGCAGGGCGATGATCTCCGGCACCTCATAGGGGTGTAACTCCCGAACCCGCTGCTGCAGCGCCGGCAGCCGATCCAGTGTCGTCTTGAAATGGCAGTACCACTCCTGGCCCCGCTCGATCGAACCCTTCCATGAAAAGGTACTGAACAACGGCCCTTGCACCTGAGCGCATGCCGCCAGGCGTTCGGCCACCAAACTGTCGGCGGCGCGATCAGCTCCGGTCTGATCCGGCCAGGTTGTCGTAACCTGACAACATTCCGTCACTCAAAAGTTCTCTGATCGGGACCGATAGTTATATTGCGGTGTGCGCTAGCGTGCAGCCCCCGCGCTGGGTTTGGCCGGAAGTCCCGCCGTTTCCGCGCCATGCTTCCCGTCGTTCAGAGGAGCAATCATCGTCCGCCAGCCGCTCTTGAACTGGACCGTCAGCAAGAGGCCCTGCGGGTCGGCTTTTACGTTGGCGACGTCGGGAAGGCTTCGAGCGTACTTCCCAGCCGCCTCGGCTTGCTGGGCCAAATCGGCCGGTGAAGAACCTCGATGGGCCCGGGCAAACTCCCGAGCGATGGCTATCTCCTGCGCCTGCTCCCGGCCGTATCGGGCATACTGGTCGGCAGGTACCAGGCCCTCCTGATTGACCAGGCGGTCCCTCAGGTCGTAGTCCCGGCAGGCCAGCAGACTCCCGGCTATCAGCAGGGCACCAACGGAAATGCGCATTCCAAGTCCTCCGGGCTGAGGGACCAAGTGTAATGCTTCAAAGTAAACTGCCGCTGCAATGGTCGTGGTACTCCTTGGCTGTATCGGCGCTCCTGCTGGCGCAACCAGTGGAAGTCACGGCGCAATCGGCGCTGGACTTCCCGCCCGGCAATCAGCCCACTGTCATACAGTGGTGGCACGGGGCGATTGTGCTCGGTGGCCTGTCCGGTCTCATGCTGCTGGACAACTCGACCCAACGGCTCACTCAGCGTCACCGCACCATAGCCGGGGACGACCTTGCCTCCGGGATGCGCCACATCGGGCAGCCTGAGGTGTATGGGACGATCACCCTGGGAATGCTGGGGGCCGGCCTCATCAGTGGAAATCACGAGATCACTCGCGCCGGCGGCAGGCTGGTCGCGACGTTGTTCGTGGCCGGCGCAACCTCCAATCTGGCCAAGCTGACCTTTGGCCGGCCCCGGCCGAATCAAAGCCTCGATGCCGATGCGTACATCCCGTTCAGCGGACAGGAAGCAATGCCGTCAGGACATAGCACCATGGCGTTTGCCCTGGCCACGGCTCTCTCTGACGATATCCATCGCACCTGGGCCAGTGTTGGCCTCTACACCATGGCCACCGGAGTGGCCTGGTCCCGGTTGAACGACAACCGGCATTGGCTATCTGATGTGGCGGCGGGCGCAGTCGTGGGAGTTACTTCCGCCAAACTGGTCAACGGCCACTGGCGCATCTTCAACCTCCGTCCACCGGAGTTTCTGCTCGGCCCAGGCAGCGCCAGTGTGGCCTGGGAGCTTAGCTTCTAGGACGGGTCTCCCGGAACGCTTAAGCGAGCACGTCAATGAGATGGCTGATTGCACTTCTGCTGGCTTTCCCCAACAATCTTGCGGGTCAGGAAACGGTTGCGGGGCCGCTGCTGGTGTTCAACGCGGGCAGCCTGGCCAAGCCGTTCAGCGATCTGCTCAAAGCGTTCAAAGACGCTCATCCCGATGTTGTTCCAGCGCAGGAAAACTCTGGTAGCCTGGAGGCAGCCCGGAAACTGACCGATCTGGGCAAGATCCCCGACGTGATTGGTGTAGCCGACTATGGCGTAATTGCCAAACTGCTGATTCCCCAGCATGCCACCTGGTATGCCACGTTTGCTCGCAATGCGATGGTTTTGATTTACAGCGATCAGTCCAACGGGGCCAAGGAAATCAATTCGCAAAATTGGTGGCAGGTGCTCCTCCGGCCGGGGATACGCGCGGGCCATTCTGATCCAGCACTGGATCCCAATGGGTACCGGGCGCTCATGGTGTTTCAGCTGGCCGAACGATTCTATCGGCAGCCGGGCCTGGCTGGGAAGTTGGAGCGGGCGTTTCCGCCACGGTACATGCGGCCCAAGGAGGCCGACCTGACTGCGCTGATTCAAGCGGGCGAGCTCGACTACTCCTGGTCGTACGCATCCCTCGCCCGCACTGCCGGTTTGCGCTACGTTGACCTGCCGGACGAAATCAACCTGAGCAACCCCAAGCTGGCCGACCAGTATGCCCGCGCATCTATCCGGGTTCCGAGCGAACATCGGTCCGGCCGGGACTCGGTGGAGTTTCGGGGCGAGCCAATTGTATATGCCCTGACCATTCCCACCGAGGCGCCTCACCCTCGCACCGCTGAAGCGTTTGTCCGGTTCGTATTTTCGTCTGAGGGAAAGGCCATCATCAAACAGAACGGATTCACCCTGCTGGAGCAGCCTCTCCTGGCCGGCCCCGGAAACCCGCCCGCCGGACTCTTCTGATTATCTTCACCAGACCTCTGGCTTCTGGTGCAGTGATGAGCGGTATCTCGAACATTCCCCGTCCCCACAACGAACCGGTGCTGAACTACGCTCCGGGCTCGCCCGAACGTACCACGCTCAAGGCGGCGCTTGGATCGGTGGGTGGACGGCAGGCCGATATCCCGGCGGTAGTAAACGGACGGGAGATTCGAACCGGCAATACCCATGACGTGGTGTCGCCCCATTGTCACGGACGAGTACTGGCCAAGGCCCATCAGGCCGACCGTGCCACCATCGAGAGCGCGATCGAGACCGCGGTTGAGGCCCAACGGGATTGGGGCCACTGGCGGTTCGAAGACCGGGCCGCGGTCTTCCTCCGGGCGGCTGAGATGTTGGCCGGCACCCATCGGCAGCTGCTCAACGCGGCGACCATGCTGGGCCAGAGCAAGACCGCATATCAAGCCGAGATCGACAGCGCCTGCGAGCTGATCGATTTCCTCCGCTTCAACGTGCACTACGCCGAGCGGATCTACGCCGAGCAGCCCGAGTCGGCGCCGGGTGTCTGGAATCGACTCGACCACCGGCCGCTGGAGGGATTCGTCTACGCCATCACGCCGTTCAACTTCACGGCCATCGGCGGCAATCTGCCAACCGCTCCTGCCTTGATGGGGAACGCGGTGGTGTGGAAGCCGTCGGCGACCGCGATATTGAGCAATTGGTATTTCTACCGGCTGCTGATAGAAGCGGGCCTGCCGCCCGGCGTGATCAACTTCCTTCCGGGCGACTCGGTGGAAGTGAGCGATGTTCTCTTGTCCGATCGCCGGCTGGCCGGGATCCATTTCACCGGGTCGACCCCGGTGTTTCAGACCCTATGGAGGTCGGTAGCCGCCAATCTCGATCGCTACGCGGGATATCCCCGGATCGTGGGCGAGACGGGGGGCAAGGACTTTATCCTGGCCCACCCCAGCGCCGACCTGGACGCCCTCGCCGTTGGGATCGTGCGCGGCGCGTACGAATATCAGGGCCAGAAGTGCAGCGCGGCGTCCCGGGCCTATATCCCGGATACCATCTGGCCCGCGGTTCGCGACCGCGTCGTTCCCCTGATCGAAGACATTCGGGTGGGCGACGTCTCCGATTTCAGGAACTTCATGGGCGCCGTCATCGACCGGCGGGCGTTCAACCGGCTGAAGGATCATCTCGAGGCGGCAAAACGGGATCCGGGTGTAAAGGTGTTGGCCGGCGGAGGGACCGATGATTCGGTCGGCTACTTTGTGCAGCCCACGCTGCTCCAGGCGGAAAATCCAGCCTACCGCCTCATGTGCGAGGAGATTTTCGGTCCGGTTTTGACGGTTTACGTGTATCCCGCCTCCAAGTGGCAGGAGACGCTGAAGCTGGTGGATCAAACCAGTCCTTATGCTCTGACCGGGGCGGTGTTTGCCCGAGACCGGAGCGCCATAATCGAAGCTGATCGGGCGCTGCGACACTCTGCCGGTAACTACTACATCAACGATAAGCCGACGGGTGCGGTGGTTGGGCAGCAGCCGTTCGGCGGCAGCCGGGCCAGCGGAACCAACGACAAGGCGGGGTCGATCCTGAACCTGCTTCGCTGGGTATCGCCCAGGAGCATCAAGGAGACCCTGAGTCCCCCGAAGGACTATCGCTATCCGTTCATGGAGGCGGAGTAGAACCTGGTGGGTCGCCGCTCCGCAGCGCTGTTTGTAGCGGTGTTGGCAGGTCCCGGCGACCTCGCTGCTCAAGCAGACCCTGCTGTTCTCCGCTACGCCGCCCCGCAGTTGCAGTGCGCGCGGTTCTTGGAGACTTCTCTCACCACCATTGTCACCCACACCAGCCGCCGGAACCGGGAGCAGACGGTGGAGCGAAGGGGTGTGTGGCAGTTCCGAGCGGAGGCAGAGAACGGCGGCGTGGCGCTCACCGCCTGGTTGGACAGCCTGGTGCTGACCCGACGCTCTCCCGAGACCACGATACGCCCCGACACGGATGGGTTAATCGGTGGGCGCTACCGGGGAGTTCTCCGTCCGGGCGGGAAGTACCTGTCCCGAGTCCAGCCGTTCGTTCCCGGAGAGGTGGGCGAAGTCTCCGACATGGCACACGCTCTAGATGATTTCTTCCCCGTGCTCCCAGCGGCTCCCCTGCACCCAGGCGAGGCATGGGCCGACACCGCCGGACTACGGATTCGGCGGCTGGCAGACAGTGCATTGTCGGGGGTGCCGCTGTACCGCTATGCGCTGGAAGCCACCCGAAAGACCAGGAGCGTTCCGGTGAAGTACGACACGGTACCATTGATTCTGGAGCAGATCAGCCGAGAACGGGGGACTTTCGTCTGGCACCCTACGCTGGGACTAGTGAGCCGAGACCGCACAATCGTCGTCGAGACCAGCGTACCGGCCAGCCGTGCCGTCCCGGAGCCGGTGCGAGCCCGGGTGGAGCAACACATCAGCGTGCACCGCGATCTTCGCGTTCCGGTCAACCGATGTGCCGAAAGTGGAGCGGCGTCTCAGACCGGCAAGGGAGCTTCGGACGGATAGCGATACTGGTAATCCGGCAGGGCGGGCTCCTCCAATGCTTGGTCGATGATCTGGCGGAGAGGCGTCAGGGTACACACCGGGTCGGTATTGGCAGCGTCGCCCGTGAGGGCAAACGCCTGACAGCGGCAGCCGCCGAAGTCCACCGTCTTTCGAGGACAGCTCCGGCAGGGCTCTTTCATCCAACTGTCGCCCCGAAACAGCCTGAACGCCTCTGACTCCTGCCAAATCCAATCCAGAGAATGCTGACGAATGTTGTCGAAGCTGAGGCCCGTGATCTGGGTGGCGCCGTGGCAGGGCAGGACGCTTCCGTTGGGTGCGATCACCAAATACAGTTTGCCCCAACCACCATAGCACGCCTTGGGAAATGCCTCGTAGTAGTCCGGTAGCACATAGGTGATTTGCATCCGACCTCGGTACCGCTGAATGGCACGCTCGGCGACCTCACGTGAGCGCTCGACCTGATCGCGAGTGGGTTGTAGTGCCGCGCGGTTCCGAAGTCCCCAACCGTAATATTGGGTGTTTGCCAGCTCGATCCGATCGGCGCCGAGATCGGCGGCCATATCGATGATCTGTTCGATCCGGTCCAAGTTGGCTCGGTGCAGCACCACGTTCACGGTAAAGGCGAATCCCAATTCGCGGACCAGCTGGGCGGCAGCCTGCTTGTGCCTGACCGAGCGGACTCCCGCAATCCGCTCGGCCACCTCCGGGTCGGAGTCCTGGATCGAGATCTGAATGTGCTCGAGCCCAATCTCCTTCAACCGTTCGGCCCGGCTGCGCGTGAGGCCCAGGCCCGACGTCACCAGTGTCGAGTAGAGTCCCACCGACCTGGCGTGGGCGGCCAGGTCCTCCAGATCCTTCCGCAGCAGCGGCTCGCCTCCGGAAAGACCCAATTGAAGTACACCCAGTGAACGCGCCTCGCTGAATACCCGTTTCCACTCGTCCGTGGTTAGCTCGGTTTCGGCGCGCATCAGCTCCAGTGGATTGGAGCAGTACGGGCAATGCAGCGGGCAGCGATGAGTCAGCTCCGCCAGCAGCGTGGTTGGACGGTCAGTCGGCACGGATCAACTCCCGCTGGGCCATGATGTCGAGGTATTCAGTCACATCGGCGTCCACATCGGCGTGGTAGCGCTCGTTCAGGATGGCCACGATGTCGCCCACGCTATGGGTCCCGTTACAGAGCTCCAGGATGGCCGCACCGGTGTCGTTGAGAAGCACGGCTCCCTCGGGATATAACAACACGTGCCGCTGCCGCACCGGGTCGAAATCCAGGCGGGCGAGCCGCCAGAGTTTCGGCCGGGAATCGGCAGTCAGAATCCGGGAATCCTCCACGCTATGACTCCCGGTACGCATGGTGGATGGTGTCGATCATGACCCACAGCATCTCGAGCTTGAATGCCAGCGCTTCGAACGCGCGGCGTTGCGTGTCGACCGTGGTGCAATATTCCTCAACCAGGGTGAGGCCCTGCTGGCTGTCCCGGGGAGCCTGAACCAGACGGCTCCGGAAGTACGCCAACCCCTCCGGATTCACCCAGGGATAGTGTTCGGGAAACGCCGCGATCCGGCTGCGCATGAGCCCAGGGGCAAATAGCTCGGTCAGGGAGGAAGCCACCGCTTCGATCCAGGGCCTGGTTCTGCAGAAGGTCACGTACGATTCGGCGGCGAAGCGGACGCCGGGCAAGACGTGCCGTTCGTC
>DASUVR010000121.1:0-17540 GCA_036378855.1 Gemmatimonadales bacterium
GGGCCACCCCATCGGTGCCAGCGGGGCCCGGGTTCTCACCACTCTGCTTTACGCCCTGCGAGATCGGGGCGGCAATACCGGTCTTGCCACCCTGTGTTTAGGCGGTGGAAACGCAGTGGCCCTGAGCGTGGAGCTTATCTAAATGGACCTGGAAACCGGCCGAGCGACTCTGCCCTCATCCAACACAGCGTCGCGCCTTTCCCGAGTCGCCCGCGCGGCCGGCCCCATAGCGCTCGGCGCGTTGCTGGTGGCGGTGGCGGCGCAGGTGGTGGTGCCGGTGCCCTTCACTCCGGTGCCGATGACGCTGCAACCGCTGGCGGTGCTCGTGGTGGGCGCTCTGCTCGGCGCGGCCGCCGGGGCGAGCGCACTGGTTATCTATATCGCTCTGGGAGCTCTGGGTTTTCCGGTCTTTGCCGCGGGCGGCTCCGGAGTGCTGCATCTGATCGGGCCCACCGGCGGTTATCTGCTGGCTTTTCCGGTTGCAGCGGGAGTTACCGGTGCGATGGTGCGCGCCGCACCCTCCTCAGTGTTCCGGGTGCTCCTCGCCTGTGCTATCGGCATGGTCATCATCCATGTCGGCGGGGTTGCTCAACTGGCCCTGCTGGGTGGGGACCCTGGCACGGCGTTCCGTATCGGCTTTGTTCCCTTCCTCACTGGTGACCTCGTGAAGGTAGGGCTGGCGGCGGCAATCACCCTGGCCGTCGGACCCAGGATTCGCCCGCTGCTTTGAGCTCTCCGGCCACTGGTTCCGAGAGAGTTCCTCTTTCCAAGGCGATCGGCTGGTCGGTCGCCTTTATGCTGCTGGGTATTGCAAGCAGCGCGCTCTTGATGTCGCTCTGGGCCCAGATCGCCTACGGCAACGTGGGGCGAGGCCTCAACGCGCTGACGGAGCCGGGGCCCGCTCAGACGATCGTCGCGGGATCCAGCCAGCTGCTGGGCTTTGCCTTCGCCACCTGGGTCATCGGCTTTCGGGTGCTGCGACTGGACCGGGCCGACCTGCGGTGGTTCCGCCTTCGGGCAGGTGCACCGGGAATGATGACGGGTTTGGCGCTCGGCGCCGGTGCAGCCGCGGTGGCTCTGCTTGCCGCAGTCCTGGTAGCCAACTCGCACTGGTCCCGTGACACCGGCAGCATGGGGGATTACTTGGGTCAGGTCTGCAAGACATCACTGGTTCTGGCTCCCGCCGCCCTGAGCGAGGAGTTCATGTTCCGCGGCCTGCCCCTGGTGCTGGTGGGAGCGGCGATCGGCCGGGGCACTGCGCTGGTCCTCGTTGCCGGCGTCATCTTCGCGCTCTTCCACGGGCTCAACCCCGGGATCACTCCGCTCGGTCTGGGCAACATCGCGCTCGCGGGAATTTTCCTGGGGGTTGCCTTCTATGCCCCCGGCGGTCTGTGGACTGCCTTCGGGGCGCATCTGGGCTGGAACGCCACGCTTGCGGCGCTGGACGCTCCCGTGAGCGGCTTGCCTTTCAGCATTCCCCTGATCGACTACCGCGCCGGCGATCCGGTCTGGCTTTCAGGCGGCCACTTCGGTCCCGAGGGTGGACTACTGGCCACCGGCGCGATCACCGGCGCGCTCCTGATCATGGCGCGCTGGGCCCGGCGGGATCCGTCGTGAAGCGCGCCGCAGTTGTGGGTGCCGGAACGATGGGAAACGGGATCGCCCACGTCTTCGCGCAGCATGGCTGGGCGGTGACGCTGGTGGATACCGCGCCCGCGGCACTCCAGAAAGCCAGTGCCACGATCCGCACCAACCTGGAGCGCCAGGTCAAGAAGGGCACCCTTCCGCCTGACGCACCCGATCAGGTGCTGAGCCGAATCTCGAACGACACCGATTTGGGCGCCGTGGCCCAAGCCGAACTGGTGATCGAAGCGGCCAGCGAAAGCCCGGCGATCAAGTTTTCTCTCTTCGAGCAGCTCGACCGGATCTGCGGGCCTGAGGCCATTCTGGCCAGCAACACCAGCTCCATATCGATCACCGAAATCGCCGGACGCACTCGCCGGCCGGAGCAGGTGATTGGGATGCATTTCATGAATCCGGTGCCGGTAATGCAGCTGGTCGAGGTGATTCGGGGGCATGCCACCAGCGACCGCACCACGTCACGGGTGATGGAGACCGCACAGGCTCTGGGCAAAACCCCGGTCGAGGTGAATGACTATCCCGGCTTCGTGAGCAATCGGGTGCTGATGCCGATGATCAACGAGGCGATCTTTTGTGTGATGGAAGGCGTTGCCACTCCCGAGGCGATCGATACGGTCATGAAACTCGGCATGGCGCATCCGATGGGACCGCTGGCGCTGGCCGACTTTATCGGGCTCGATGTGTGCCTTGCCATCATGAATGTGCTGCACCAGGGCCTGGGCGATGACAAGTATCGTCCTTGTCCGCTCCTGCGGAAAATGGTCGCCGGAGGGTATCTGGGCCGGAAGACCGGGAAAGGATTCTATGACTACGAGCAAAAACCTGGGCGCTAACCGCACCGGCTTCGGCGGGGCCGTGGCCTCCGCCCTGGAGAGCGATCTCGCTCCCCGGTCGCAGAGACACGGGTCGGCCGCCTCGGCCCACGACGTCTTTGCCCAGATCCAGACCATGGGTCATGAGCAGCTGCTGCTGTCGCACGATCCCTCCTGCGGATACCTCGGCATCGTCGCCATCCACGACACCACGCTGGGCCCCGCGCTGGGCGGCACCCGCTTCTGGCAATACGGCAGCACCGAAGAGGCGATTACCGACGCGCTCCGGCTCTCGCGGGGAATGACCTACAAGTCGGCGGTGGCGGGAATCAACCTGGGCGGCGGCAAGGCCGTCATTATCGGGGACAATCACCGAGCGGACCGGGAGGCGTTGTTCCGGGCCCACGGGCGCTTCATCGAGACCCTGGGCGGCCGCTACATCACGGCGGAGGACATCGGCACCAGTCCGGCCGACATGGAGTACATCAAGCTGGAGACGGACCACGTTGCCGGCCTGCTCGGCCTCTCGGGGGACCCTTCGCCGGTCACTTCGTATGGGGTGTACGTCGGGATGAAAGCCGCGGCCAGGGTGCGCTGGGGGAGGGACGATCTCTCGGGGAAGACGGTGGCGATCCAGGGCTGCGGCAAGGTGGCGTCGCATCTGGCGCAGTACCTCCACGCCGAGGGAGCCAGGCTGATCGTGACCGACATCGATGCCGAGAAGGTCAAACGGGTGGTGGAGGAGACCGGCGCCAGGGCGGTGGATCCCGACGCGATCTACGATCAAGAGGCGGACGTGTACGCCCCCTGCGCCCTGGGCGCCACGGTCAACGACGACACGCTTCCCCGGCTCAAGGTCGAGATCATCGCCGGAGGGGCCAACAACCAGCTGGCGGAAGACCGCCACGGCGACATGCTGGAGCAGCAGGGCATCCTCTACGCCCCGGATTACGTGATCAACGGCGGCGGCGTGATCAACGTCTACGGCGAGCTGCATCGCTGGCCGGTGGAGCGGGCCAAGAAGAAGGCAGGCGAGATCTACGACACCTTGCTCCGCATCTTCGACATAGCCCAGCAGCAGAAGATCCCAACCTACGAGGCCGCCGACCGGCTGGCCGAGCAGAGGATTGCTGCGGTGGCGGGGCTGGATCGCTTGTGGTTCGCGGATAAACGGACCTGACAGTCCGGACTATTGACAAAGCCGTGCCACAAACACCGCCGACTTCGACCTCCACTCCTTCCCACCCTCACGCAATCATCTATCATTATTCAATGGCCGAGGTAATTCCTATCGGTTCGGATCATGCGGGCTATCAGTTGAAGGAACGGTTGGTGGAGGAGCTGAGGGCTCTGGGGTATCAGCCGCTGGACCTGGGCACCCACAGTTCCGAGTCCACCGATTATCCGGACTACGCGCACAAGGTTGCATCGGAGGTCGAGCAGCATCAGGCGGAGCGGGGAGTTCTGCTCTGCGGCACCGGTCTGGGAATGTCGTACGCGGCCAACCGGCACCGGGGAGTGAGGGCTGCGGTGGCCTGGTCACCCGAGATCGCCAAGCTCGCGCGGGAGCACAACGACGCGAACGTTCTGATTCTGCCCTCCCGCTTCGTGAGCGAGGATCAGGGAGTCGAGATTCTGAAGACCTGGCTGGATACGCGCTTTGCCGGCGGGCGGCACAGTCGCCGCGTGGAGAAGATCGATCAGGAGACCGGATGACGCTGAACCACAATGCGAGCTTACGGGAAGCCGATCCCACCGTCGCCCGGCTGATTGACGCCGAGCTGAGGCGGCAGCAGCGGGGCCTGGAGCTGATCGCGAGCGAGAACTTCGCCAGCCGGGCCGTGATCGACGCCATGGGCACGCCGCTCACCAACAAGTACGCCGAAGGCTATCCCGGCCGGCGCTACTACGGCGGCTGTGAAGTGGTGGACGAGGTGGAGCAGCTCGCCATCGACCGGCTGAAGCAGCTGTTCGGGGCGGAGCACGCCAACGTGCAGCCTCACTCCGGCGCGCAAGCCAATTTCGCGGCCTTCATGGCGCTCATCCGTCCCGGCGAGCTGCTGATGGGCATGTCACTTCCCCACGGAGGCCACCTCTCGCATGGCGCCGCGGTGAACCACAGCGGAGTGGTCTGGCGCGCCGTTCACTATGGGGTCGATCCGGCTACCGGCCGGATCGACTACGACAAGGTGCGCGAGCAGGCCCGCCAGGAGCGGCCGAAGCTCATCATCGCGGGCGGCAGCGCTTACGCCCGCATCATCGACTTTGCTGCGTTCCGCTCCATCGCCGATGAGATCGGGGCGTTCTTCCTGGTAGACATGGCGCACTTTGCCGGGTTGGTCGCGGGCGGGGTATATCCCTCACCGGTGCCTCACGCGCAGGTCGTCACCAGCACTACCCACAAGACGTTACGGGGCCCTCGGGCCGGCCTGATCCTCTGCGCCTCCGAGCACGCGAAGGCTATCGATAAGTCGGTCTTTCCCGGCACTCAGGGCGGGCCGTTGCAGCATGTGATCGCCGCCAAAGCTGTAGCCTTCGGCGAAGCGTTAACGGACGATTTCAAGGAATACTCCCGGCAAGTGGTGGAGAACGCCCAAACACTGGCCGACGGGCTGACGGAGCGGGGCTTCGCCATCGTCTCTGGGGGAACCGATTCGCATCTGATGCTGGTCGATCTCAGACCCAAGGAACTGACCGGCAAGGCGGCGGAAAAAATTCTGGGTGAGGCGGGGATAACGGTGAACAAGAACACCATCCCCGACGATCCCCAATCGCCATTCGTCACCAGCGGTATCCGGCTGGGCACGCCGGCGGTGACGACGAGGGGAATGGGCGTCCCGGAAATGCGGCAGGTGGCGGAGCTGATCGACCGGGCGCTCAGTCACCCGGATGAGGCCACGCTCGCCACCGTGCGGAGTGAGGTCGAGGAGCTGACCTCGGCTTTCCCGCTGTATTCGTCGGCCAAACCTGTTCGACCCGGTTTCGACGGGAAGAGACGGGGCGGCACGCCGGTAGGGGCACATCAGTGAACGAGCTGCAGTTGGCGGATGATGTGATGGCACGAATTCGCGCCCGGGGAGGACAGTATCACGAGCGGGCGTATCTCTTCGTACTGGCAACCATCGAGTTTCTGCAGAACCGTCTCGAGGTTCGCCGGCACGTGAGCGGGCCCGAGCTGGCCTGGGCCTGCCGGGATTTTGCCCAGCAGCAGTTCGGCTTGCTCGCTGCGGGGGTGCTGACCCACTGGGGCATCACTCGCACGGAGGACTTGGGCCGAATTGTCTTCACCCTGGTGGAGGTTGGCCTCCTGGTCACCCAGCCGGGCGATACCGAATCCGATTTCGAAGGAGTGTACCAGTTCGCCGATGCGTTCGGCGATTCCTACGAATGGCAGGGGCTGCGCGGCGCCTAGCGGACGGGAGGGAACATGGAGACGAAGGAGTGGCCGGGCTGTCAGAAATGCTCGCAGGGAACTCTCATTCCACTTTCCGACTATGGCCGCGAGGGCGCGCCGATCACCTACAAGGCGTGGGTCTGCACCAATCCCGACTGCGGCTTCAATCTTCGAATCGATAACGGCGAAATCAGCTTCGGCCGGGCGATAGGTCAGAGCTATAAGTAGCGTTGTCACCCCGAGCGCAGCAGGGGGCCGAAAGGCAGCCGTTAGTCAAACAGTCGCATTCCGGCCGCTTCGCTCGCTCAGACGTGACAACTCGTAGCTCCCAGCCCCCAGCTCTATGCCCCCCATCCCGGTATTAACTCCCGAACAATCGAAAAGCTGGGACCAGCGCGCCGTTGCCGCCGGTGTCGAGCTGGCCACCCTGATGGAGAGTGCGGGGCGGGCCGCAGCCGTTGTGCTCTCCGACCGCTACCCGCACCTGCTCCGCGCCGGTGTACTGGTGGCTGCAGGACCAGGGAACAACGGCGGCGATGGGTGGGTGCTGGCCCGCGCGCTGCATCGGCTCGATGTCCCGGTCTGGGTCTCGTCGAGCACTCCTAGGTCCGAGCTGTGCGAGCGGATGGCGCGTCTGGCCCGGACCGAAGGAGTCAGAGAGGTGAGTCCCGATGGGCCCTGGCCCACCGTAGCACTCGCGGTGGATGCGTTGCTCGGCACCGGCGCTTCCGGCGCTCCCCGTCCTGCCCTGGCCTCGCTGGTGGAACGGATTCACGACCTCGAAATCCCGGTGCTGGCGATAGACGGGCCAACCGGAGTGGATCTCTCGACCGGTGTGGTGCACGGTCCCATCCGCGCCGATCTCACCGTGACCTTTGGCGGGCTCCGCCGAGGGCACGTGCTCGCCCGGGATGAGGTGGGCAATGTGGTCGTGGTGGACATCGGACTCCCTTTGCCCGATCCCGCCTGGCCAATTCTGATTACCGACGCGCAGGCGGTTGAATGGCTGCGCCGGCTGCAGGCACGGGATCACAAGGGCACTCGGGGTCGGGTTGTCATAGTCGGCGGAGCGGCCGGCATGACCGGGGCCATCAGGATGGCGGCTCGGGCCGCGTTCGCCGCCGGGGCTGGTCTGGTGCACGCGGTGGCTCCGCCGGACACGGTGGCGGCCTTGGTACAGGCGGAGCCCGATCTGCAGACTTTGTCCCAACCCTTCGATCAACCCGCGAGTCACCACCTGCTGGACCTGATCCAGAAGGCTGATGCACTTGCGATCGGGCCCGGCCTCGGCAGGGAGCCGGGACGGCGCGAGCTGGTCGGCTCGCTGGTCGCCCTGGCCAAGGCAGTCGTGCTCGACGCCGACGCACTGGTGGCCTTCGGCGGTCGAGCGGCGGAGCTGGCGCAGCTTGCTCGGGGGCGGCCGTTGGTGTTGACACCGCATCCGGGTGAGTTTCGCACTGTGTTTCCCGATCTGGCGGCGATGCGGGAGCTCGATCCCTGGTCCGCGGCCTCGGCGGCGGCCGCGGCCGCGAATGCTACCGTGCTGCTGAAGGGAGTTCCCAGCGTGGTGGCGTCATCCGGCGCTTCACTCTGGACGGTGGCCGCCGGCAATCCAGGCCTGGCTACCGGCGGAAGTGGCGACGTGCTCACCGGATTGGTCAGCACCGGATTGGCTCAGGGATTGGAGCCGGCGGCAGCGGCCGCCTGGGGAGCGCAGGCACTGGGACGCGCCGCCGATATGGCTGCGCGGCGTCATACGGCGCGGGCGCTGCGCCCGATGGACGTGGTCAACGCGTTACCCGATCTCTGGCGGGAGTGGGAGCTGCTTCGGATGGAGCGCGCTGCGCCACGAGCACCAATTCTATTCGAGCTCCCCCGTCCCCAGACGACCTGAGGTCTGGTCCCCGGGTAGATTCTTTGCCATGCGTCGTCTGCTTGCCCTCGTCCTCCTGATCTGCCCCCCACGCGGCCACGCTCAGTCCTTCACCCGGGACTGGCGACCGGAAGATCGCACCGTCATCGGCGACTTCAGCCGGATCAATGCGATCGCTGCCTCCGCCGAGCGAGTGTATATCGTGTCGACCAGCGGGGTCCTGATCTGGAACCCGCAGTTCCAGCACTGGGAAGGCTCCTTCGATCCACCCGATCGCACCCTCCTGGCGCAGGTGTTCGCCGCTATCATCGATCCGCTGGACAACTCGTTGTGGCTAGCGCGAACCGACCGCTTCATCCACTACCAGCCGGATATTCAGATGTGGGACCAGGGGCTGGTTCCCGAGGGCATACAGGCCATCGCGTTCGATCAGGATAATCCCGGCGTCGGATTGTTTTTGCGGACTCGATCAGGATGGCAGTTGGTGCCCCGGGGAGGGAACTTCGCTCAACCCTCGCCGCCACCGGCCAATCCGACCGTGCCGCACACGGTGACGGAGGCGATCCGAAGCAATCCCTCGCTCCAGGCCAACGCCGCGGCCATCCTCACGGACAATCGGCTCCGCACCGTGCGTTATACCGCCGCCGCGCGCTCTTTCGACAATCGCGGCTGGTACCTGGGAACGTCGGGAATCGGGGTTCTCTACCTGGCAGATGGCTCGCCACTGCCGGAGCGAATGAGCTTTGGGCTTCCGGGGAATCGGGTGAGCGCGGTGTTCAGCTGGCCTGGCGGAGTATGGGCCGCGACCGACCGGACCTCCTTCACCGACGCAGCGATCACTTTCGTGTCGACCGATCTGGGACGCTTTCTGTCCTTGCCCGGCACCTCAGCTACCGGGACTCCGTTCAGCCAGGTGAAAGAGCTGGCGGGCCAGGGAAAGGCGGTGTGGGCGGCCACTGATTTCGGCGTGGCGCAGGTGGAGCCCTCAGATAGCAGCATCCGGCTGGTGGATCAACGGCAGGGCTTACCCGACAGCCGGGTATACTCCGTCGTGTCTCGCGCGGGACGGATCGTGGTGGGAACCGCGCATGGAGCCGCCCGAGTGAACGACTCACTACGGGTCGAGCGGATTGCGCCCCAGTACAGTGATGCGGTATACACTGTGTTCCCCTCGGGCGACACAGTCTGGGCCGGTACCCCAGCCGGATTGCTTCTCGCGCTGCCTGATGGACAAAATCTGGTGCGTCCCGCCGAGCTGGCGTCGCCCAGCATGCAGGCCAGCGTGGTCGACCTGGCTCCGCTGGCTGATACTCTGGTGGCGCTCACTCAGGATCAGCTGCTCTGGCGCAATCCGCGGAGCCGGCAGTGGACCCTGGGCCCTAATCTGTCCGGATTGTTGGGCAGGCTCAGGCGCTTCGTGGCCGATGGCGAGGGTTTCTGGGTCGCCGGCGATCGCGGCGTCGGCTTTGCCCGGCTCACCACCCCGCCGCTTCGCCCGCTCAGAGAGGGCGACCTTCCTGGTGCCGCCAATGACCTCGCGGTGGACGAGGACTATCTCTGGGTGGCCACCGATGGCGGACTGGTGCGCTTTCGGCTCAACGTCATTCGTCCGTGAAGAATGAAGCGGGCCCCGGGCGGACGCTCGCACTGGGTCCCGGCGCGGAGTTCGATCGGATCCGGGAAATCATCCAGACGTTGGGCCCCCACGCCAGCGGTCTGGGCGACGACTGCGCGCTCTTTCCTGCGGGCGACACGTTCTTCGCCCTCAGCACCGACGTGAGTGTCGAAGGGATCCACTTCCGGCTCGACTGGATCTCGCTGGAGGAAGCAGGGTGGCGGGCGGCGGCGGCGGCGTTGTCCGACCTTGCCGCCGAAGGCGCTAGGCCGCTGGGCCTGCTCTCCGCGGTGACGATGCCGGATTCGGCGGCACAGGGCGATCTCCTGCAATTGATGAACGGTGTGGGTGCGGCGGCGGCGTCCGTCGGCGCCACGGTATCCGGAGGGGATCTTTCTTCCGGAGGTGCCTGGAGCATCGCGGTCACAGTGATTGGAGAGACCAGCCGGCCGGTCACCCGGGCCGGTGCCAGTCCTGGTGACGCGCTCTGGGTGACCGGAGCGTTGGGAGGGTCCCGTGCCGGGTTGGAGGCGTGGCGCCGGGGTGCCGAGCCTGCACCGGAAGCTCGGCGACGCTATGCCCATCCGGAGCCCAGGGTCGGCGCAGGCCAGTGGCTGGCCCGACACGGTGCTCGGGCAATGCTCGACCTGAGCGACGGGCTGGGCGGAGACGCGGCGCACCTCGCCGCGGCTTCGGCCGTTACGGTAGAGATCGATCTCGGGTTGTTGCCGGTGGCCCTGGAGGTAAAGCCGGAAGCAGACCGGCTGGGGCAGTCGTCCCAGCGCTTTGCCGCCGAGGCGGGCGAGGACTTCGAGTTGCTGGCCGCGCTTCCGCCCGAGTTCGACGGCGCCGGCGAATTCGCCCGAGCCTGCGGCATTCCTTTGACTCGAATCGGCACGATAAGGGCGGGGAAAGGGGTACGATGCGTTCTCGAAGGCAAGGCCGTCGAGATCCGAGGATACGACCACTTCGGTTGAGGAACCTGAGTCACCCCGCTAGCTTCGGCGCTCGGTCGGGGGGCGGAGGCCGTTCCTCACGTTGGCTGCGCCCACCTCGCCTTTGGCTCGGTTGGCTCAGCCGACCTCGCCTTCGGCTCGGTTCCCCACGTTCCTCACGTTCAATCGGCGAGTATGTCAACGATTATCGAAGTCCACGCGCGGGAAATCCTGGACAGTCGGGGGAATCCAACTGTCGAGACCGAGGTCGTTCTGTCGAGCGGAGCTCAGGGCCGAGCCGCAGTGCCGAGCGGGGCGTCTACCGGGGAGCACGAAGCCGTCGAGTTGCGCGACGGCGACTCCAATCGCTACGGCGGCAAGGGCGTAAGCGAGGCGGTCCGCAACGTGAACGAGGTGTTGGGGCCTCGTCTGGAGGGCAGGGCCGCCGAGGACCAGATCGAGATCGACGCTGAGATGATGGAAGCCGACGGAACGCCGAACAAGAGCAAGCTGGGCGCCAATGCGATCCTGAGCGTGTCGCTCGCGGTGGCGCGGGCCGCGTCACAGGATTCCGGTCTTCCGCTGTACCGCTACCTGGGTGGACCGATGGCACGGGTACTCCCGGTGCCGATGATGAACATTCTGAACGGCGGGGCCCATGCGTCCAATAACGTCGACGCGCAGGAGTTCATGATCGTTCCCATCGGTACCGACAACTTCCCCGATGCGCTCAGGATGGGAGTGGAGGTGTTCCACGCGCTCAAGAAGGTGCTGAGCAAGATGGGACTGTCCACCGCGGTGGGGGACGAGGGCGGCTTCGCACCGATGCTCCCGTCCAACGAAGCGGCGCTCGACGTGGTGATGCAGGCCATCAAGGCGGCCGGGTACGAGCCGGGGTCGGATGTGGCCATCGCACTCGATGTCGCGGCCAGCGAGCTGTATCAGGACGGTGAATATGTCTTCAAGAAGGGCGACGGCAGCCGCCGGTCGGCCAAGGACATGGTGGACCTGTACGCCGGATGGGTGGATCGCTATCCCATTGTGTCCATCGAGGACGGGCTGGCGGAGAACGATTGGCCGGGCTGGGCCCTGCTGACCGAGCGGCTGCACGAGCGGGTTCAGCTGGTGGGCGATGACCTGTTCGTCACCAATGTGGACCGGCTGGGTCGTGGCATCGAGGAAGGTGTCGGGAACGCGGTGCTGGTGAAGGTGAACCAGATCGGTACCCTGACCGAGACGCTGCAGTGCATCGAGCTGGCCAAGGGCAGCGCATATGGGGTGATCATCTCCCACCGCTCCGGCGAGACCGAAGACACCTTCATTGCCGACCTTGCCGTGGCCACCGGGGCAGGGCAGATCAAGACCGGCAGCGCGAGCCGCACCGACCGAACCGCCAAGTACAATCAGCTGCTCCGGATCTCGGAGGAGCTGGGCGACTTGGCGCACTATCCCGGCAGAGACATGTACCAGTTATGAACTGGGGCCGCTGGGCTATCATCCTGGGCGTGATCTTCGCGTTGTACTTTGCCTTTCAGGGCGGAGAGTACGGGGCGCTGGATCTGCGCGAGCTGCGCAACCAGGCGGCGGAGGAGAGCACGGCGGTGCTACAGTTGCAACATGTGGTCGATTCGCTGAGTCGACTGGCTGTCGCCATCGAAAAGGACCCTGCAATGCAGGAGCGGGTGGCGCGCGAGCGCTTCGGGATGTTGAAGCCGGGAGAGTTCCTATACCGATTGGTCCCGACTACTGAAAAACGTGAGCGGTAACGGCAAAGGCGTGAGCGGGAAAAGCGGAAAGCGTGGGCAGGGTTATTTTTCAGAGCAGGAGCTGGATGAGGCGGGCAGTTCCCGCTTACGCTGTCAAGAGAAGACGGCAGGGTAGCTCAGCTGGTTAGAGCACGGCACTCATAATGCCGGGGTCGCGGGTTCGAGTCCCGCCCCTGCTACTGTCCCGAAGCCTCGCGCTCCCACAGGGTCGCGGGGCTTTCTCAATTCAGGGATGTAACCCAGCCAACCCGTTGGTTCTCAGGCATCCCGGCATCGTTGCAACAGCCGGCTCGGCACGGTGAATCCGGGCTTTTCGCCTGTAGGGCTCCAGCAATCGAACGCATAGCTGCACTGTATCCGCCCTCCGGAGTTCAACCTAGCGTAGAGTCCCAACCTGGCACCTCGCTTGCTCTTCCTTCCCTGATCCGTCTCCAGGAACGCCGCTGGCTGCGGGCAGACTATGGCTGGCTCACTCTAACTTTACACCCGTACCGGAGTCGAGTATGTCTCGTCGGCACTTCCTGCCCGCCCTGCTGCTGGTCTTGGTATCGCTGAGCGCCTGCACCAAGGATGGCACGGGACCGAGCGACCCGAACACCGGTGGCGGTCCGGTCGATAACGATCCGATTCCCAACGGAAGCTGGCCCAATCCGGACGGCACCGTACCTACGGTCCAGCCGGTCGATACCACAGTATATACACCCACCGACACGCTCAGCCCCAGCATCGGCGATACTACCATAGCCCTGTTGTTCCAAGCCGCGGGGGCCGCCCGATACAACCTGGGTACCTGCAGCTCGAACGGAACGTGGACGGCTCCGAACGGAACGCAGTACGGACCGCACAATCCCAACTGCCTGAGCTATCGCATTAGCGGACCGGGTAACAACGGCAAGGGGCACTGTGCGCTATCCGCTCAAGGCTTTCCGGGTCTGTGGGTAAACGCAGTGGGTCATGGAACCTCACCGTACAGCCCCAAGTGTCTGGACCGAGGCACCGCGTCAACCACCCTCACACTGAGCTTTTCGTCTCAAGCGGAGCTTTTCCAGGCGACTGATGGATCGGGTGGGAGCATGCTGAATTTCACCTCCGGCGGTGTTACTCAGGCCCAGCTCATCTATCACGGGACGGCGGCCGACACCACCACCGGTGCGGGGGTCCTGCTGGGGACCGACAATGCCAGCCCAGCCCGAACCTGGTCGATCGGCTTCAGCCAGCCGGCTCTGAACTTTACCGGCGGAGCGCCCAACGGAGACCTCATCAGCGACCTGAGTACGTCGGGCATCGAGGTCATTGCGTGCAATGTTACGGTGGGCTGTTCAACCATTACGCTCAAGATCGGCGGATGACTCCCTCACGGTGATCGCCGAACAGGGCGATCACCGTGGTAGAGCTGGATCAGCTGGGTAACGGCTATAATGTCGAGGCCTCGCGCTCCTAGAGTGGCGAGGCCCTTTCATACCAGCGACTGGGAGGCAGCGCTAGTCTGCTTCCCCGCGCAGATTCTTGACAGTGAGCCTTTGATTGTCCCGGTACATTCGGTCGATAGTCATCATCGCCAGGCCGCCGGCTATCCCACTGCCCACGACGATCCCAGCCCAGAAGATCACAAAATCCCGAAGCGTCATGCCGCCTGCCCCACGACCAAAGCCCAAAACGATTGACTCCACGACAACATCGACGGAAAGGCCGAGCGGTTTCGCCCGGCCCTTTGATATGCGCAAGCGCTCCAGCTTATGCCGGCGTGTCTACCAGGCTTTAGCGGGGGCAATGCGCTCCTCCAGCTCTTCTGCGGACAGCTCCAACTCGGCGTCTTTCCCCGTGGCAGCCAGGTTCGATTCATCCCGCTTGCTGGCCTTCTGATCGGCGGTCAGTTCGGTCCTGGCCTGCCGTTTCTGCTCAGACATAGATCCTCCTAAGGAGTGGCACGGGGTGAGGGCGAGTTGCTAAGGCCGTCGCTATGTAACCTGAGGCTAACGAGCTTTCGTGAATCCAGCGTGAAAAGGAGGGAAAGAGGTTTGTACCCCTTGCATCCTGGCAAGTTAGCCGTCTTACTTGATGTGGGTTATACGCCGCGCGAACCTTGGCGCGCGGACGACATTCATACACATCCCTCTTCGTGGGGAGGGCAAAAGGCAGTCAGTGCTGCCCGGAGCCCGCATGTCCAGCCGAGGAGACCGCCGTTCCCGTTTCTCCGCCGAACCCACGGTACTGATCGTGGATGATGAAGAAACTCCCCGCTCCACGACCTGCCGCATGGTCCGCGCCCTGGGATATCAAGCCCGAACTGCCCGCGACGGACGCGAGGCGCTTCGCTACATCCAGCAGCATCCGGGCGAGATCCGTTTAGTGCTGACTGATGTGGTCATGCCATATATGGACGGAGGCGAGCTGGCCGAACGAGCCCGGGACCTGCATCCGCGGTTGCCGATCGCTTTGATGTCGGCCTATCCGATGGGCGAGATTGCCGAATTGGTGGCCGCCTATCCCGAGCTGCCCTTCCTGGAGAAGCCCTTCACCACCGAGACCCTGCACAAGTTTCTGGCGCCCATCCTGGGTCCGCCGACCCCACGAGGACGCCGGGCCAACGACCGAGTGCGCTACCGCGACCGGGCGAGGCAATCCAGCTAGGATTGATGCTCCCACGGCGAATCTTTCTTCTCTCTCCCGCACACTGTGGCGGCAAGCGTGCCGCCATTTTGCTCAACGAACGGGCGACTTTTCCTCTGGCTCGGCGGCTTCGGTCGCCCGGCATCTCACTGGGTGAAGCCTTCAGCTTCCTCAGTGGCCTCTACTTCAGGGGAAAGCTGACCTACGCCGCCCACTTCGCTCGTCCGCCCGAGGGGCAGGCGGGAGTCCACGTCATCACCACCGACCGGGGACTGCTCCCGCCCGACACAATCATCGGTGCGCGCGACCTCCGCGAGTTCGGCAGGATCGACATTCGGGCGGACCGTCCCGAGTACTTCACCCCGTTGAGGCGCGACCTGTGCCGCCTGGAACAGCTCGATGATCTGGAGGTGGTGCTGCTCGGCAGCGTCGCGACCGGGAAGTATGTGGACGTACTCCTGGAGAGCTTGGGCGAGCGGCTCCTCTTTCCGGTGGAATTCGTGGGCCGGGGAGACATGAGCCGCGGAGGGCTTCTGCTGCGAGCGGAGGACGAGGGGAAGGAGCTGACTTACCAGCCGGTGGCCGGGGCGATTCGGCATGGGCCGCGCCCGCCCAAACTGGCCCGCCGGCGGTGACCCCGAAGTCGGCCAGTTCCCTCCGAAGCCCGGTGCAGCTGCCCACTGGCTCCGAGAACGAGGTCGTACGGGCCGGGGATCGAACAGTGCAGCTGACCAATCTCCGAAAGATCTTCTGGCCCGAGCTGGGTCTCACCAAGCGCGATCTGCTCCAGTACTACGTCGACGTCTCTCCGGTTCTGCTGCCTCATGTGAGGGATCGCGCGATGGTGATGAAGCGCTACCCCAACGGGATTGGGGGCAAGTGGTTCTTCATGAAGAACACCCCGTCGCCCCGGCCGGAGTGGCTGGAGACCTGTGAGATCGAGCACGATTCGGGCAATGTGATCGCATTCCCCATGGTGCAGGACCTGGCCTCGCTGCTCTGGGTCATCAATCTCGGCTGCATCGATCTCAATCAGTGGTACGCCCGCTGCGACGACACCGACCGGCCGGACTACCTGCACTTCGATCTCGATCCAGGCGAGGGTGCGGGATTCGAGCAGGTGCTGGAGACCGCGATCGTGGTGCGTGACGCGCTGCGTCATCTGGAAATGAAGCCGTTGGTCAAAACCAGCGGGTCGAAGGGCATTCACCTCTACGTGCCGATCGTGCGGGGTCCGGTGCAGCAGGACGTTTGGCGAGTAGCCAAGGAGTTCGCCAAACAGCTGGAGCAGCTGTATCCCCGGCTCATCACCGCGGAGTACAAAGTGGCGAAGCGGCCCCACGGGAGGGTTCTGGTGGATTACAACCAGAACGGCTGGGGGCGCACTCTGGCGTCCATCTATTCGCTGCGTCCAACCCGGCAGGCGACGGTCTCGACACCGGTCGCCTGGCAGGAAGTAGAGCGGGGTTTCACCATTGCGGACTTCCGCATCGATAACGTTCCCCAGCGGGTGCGGGAGCTGGGAGACCTCTGGAAGCCGCTTCTTGCCGCCCGAGGGCGATATGATCTGGGAAGACTCCTCTCATCGGATGCATGATTACGCGCTTAACCACAAAGGCGCAAAGGACACAAAGGATCGCTGTCCGCCGCAGATTACGACAGCGCTAGAGCCACCATCCAACAACAAAATTTCGAGTGGTGGGTTGCCGTCACAATTCGAGGAATGCCAATCCAAGAGGCGCCTTTGTGTCCTTTGTGCCTTCGTGGTGAATCCTTAGTTACTGGGTGAAAGTGATTGCCAACACGGCGACCGAGGTCCTACCTCTAAAGAGTAGGTGCAAGGGAGGAGGTCCCGATGCCGGAGAAGAGAACGTTGAAAAGAGCCAGGGCGGACCTGCGAACGGGAAAGAGCCCGTCCACGGCCGCCGGTGAGTTCGTGCGGGAAGAGATGGAACACATTCGACGCGGCAAGCACGGAGCTCGCTCACCCGAGCAGGCGATTGCGATAGGACTGTCCAAGGCCAGACGCGCAGGCGTTCCGCTGAAACCGCCCAGGAAAGGTCAGACCAAGAAGAGCACTCGCCGCTCCGCCGAGCGGGACTATGCGACGGGGCAGGGCAAGCGCAAGCCGAGCGGGCCATCGCCCAAGCGAAGCAAGGCGATGACCAAGCGGCTCAAGCGCGAGGGCCGCTCGGCGGCCTCCCACAGCGCGTTGTCACGCCATGCCAAACGGGTTGCCCGGAAGCGCAGGGGGAAGTCCTGATCCTTTTTCTCTAACCACAAAGGCACAAAGGACACAAAGGATCACTGACTCTCGGAGATCACGACATCGGTGAAATCGATCACCCAACGACAAACCTCTTAGTTGGTTGCGATCGCGATTTTGTGAGCTCCAAATGCAAGACGAACCTTCGTGTGCTTTGTGCCTTTGTGGTGACCATGAACACGAAGGTCAAATGCCAAAAAAATCATCACAAACAGTCAAGCGGACCGGGCCGAAGAAGGCGGCGTCGCGGCCCAAGTCCGCCGCCACGGCCGAATCGCAGCTCACCGAGTACCGGAAGAAACGGGACTTCACCCGGACTGCTGAGCCGCGGGGCGGTGAGGCTCCGAGCAAGCAGAAGCTGGCCTTCGTTATTCAGAAGCACGCCGCGAGTCACCTACACTATGACCTGAGGCTCGAGCTCGACGGAGTGATGAAAAGCTGGGCTGTTCCCAAAGGTCCCAGTCTGGACCCGACGGTAAAACGCCTCGCCATGCAGGTGGAAGATCATCCCATCGAGTACAACAGCTTCGAGGGCACCATCCCCAAAGGGGAGTACGGCGGCGGCACGGTCATGCTGTGGGACAGGGGTACGTACAGCTACGGTGGCAGCGATCCCCATCCGATCGGT
>DASUVR010000122.1:0-10832 GCA_036378855.1 Gemmatimonadales bacterium
GTGGTCTCTGCCCGCACCGCTCCCAATACGGTGGGTGTTCTCCAGGGCTCAGACCCGAAGCTCAAGGAGGAGTATCTGGTCTACTCCGCCCACATGGATCATATCGGGATTACGCCGGGTCGGCCGGACAGCATCAACAACGGCGCCGACGACGACGGCTCAGGGACGGTGGGAGTGATGGAGCTGGCGGAGGCCTTCAGTCGGACGGGTGCCCGGCCCAAACGATCGGTCATCTTTCTGACCGTGAGCGGCGAGGAAAAGGGCCTTTGGGGCAGCGACTACTTCACCGCCCATCCTCCGGTGCCGATCCGGCAGATCGTCGCTGACATCAACATCGACATGATCGGGAGGAACTGGCGGGACACCATTGTGGCGATCGGGAAGGAACATTCGAATCTGGGCGCCACGCTCGAGCGGGTGGACCGGGCCCATCCCGAGTTAGACATGACAGCGATCGACGACCGGTGGCCCGCGGAGCGGTTCTACTTCCGGTCGGATCACTACAACTTTGCCCGCCGTGGAGTGCCGATTCTCTTTTTCTTCAACGGCGTTCATGAGGATTATCACGAGGTCACGGACTCGCCCGACAAGATCGATAGCGAGAAGGAGTCGAGGATCCTCAAGCTGCTGTTCTACCTGGGGCAGGACATTGCCAACGCGCCCGAACGGCCGAAGTGGAACCCGGAGAGCTATAAGGAGATTGTGGAGGAGAAAAGCGTGAGCGGGAAAAGCTAAAAGCGTGAGCTTACGCTTCGTCATTACCAGCAAGGCTCCTCGTAAGCAACACCCCCGCCACAATCAATACCGCACCCACACCCTGCAGCGGGTGCGGTCGTTCGCCGAGCAGGAGCCATGCGCCGGCCACCGCCACCAGCGGCGTGAGACACATATAGATGGCGGTCCGGGTGCCACCCACCGCTTTGACGCTCCGGTTCCATAGCAGGTACGCCAGAACCAGGGAAAACACCGCGGCGTAGCCCAGGCCGGCCCAGGCCACTCGAGGGACTTCGGCCCAGTTCAGGCGAAGAACTCCCGGAATGCCCGCCAAGACCAGTCCCGGAGTGCCGGCCATGGTGGTGGCGGTCGTGACCCGGAGCGAGCTGATGCCGGGTGGAATCCGGCGCAGTCCGATGGTGTAGCCCGCCCAGCAGAAAACAGCACCCAGGGTCATCAGGTCGCCCAGCAGCGTGGTCGAATGAAATCCCACACCGCGGATCGCGATCACAATGACCACACCCACGGTTCCGATGGCTATGCCCCAGCGCATCCTGGGTGTGACCCGCTCCAATCGAAGCAGGCCGGCGAATACCGCGACCACGGTAGGCAGCATGGACAGGATCAGGGCGCTGTTGGTGGCAGTGGTGTGATCTAACCCTACGGTAAACGCCAGCTGATAGAAGGTGTTCCCCAGAATCCCGAGCAGGATCAGCATCCGGGTAGCGCCCGGCGGCAGCGCGCCTGGTCCCTCAACCAGCCGCACCACGATCCACAGAAGCACGCTGGCTATCACGAACCGCACAGCCGTGAAAGGCAGCGGGGGGATGGTTTCCAGCGCCAGCTTGGTGATGCTGAAGTTCATTCCCCAGATCAGGCACACGGTCAGCATGCCGAGATCGCCCGAGAGTCCCGAGGCAGTGGGCGGCAGCGGGGGAGCGATGGCGGGCCCGCGAGGGAGCGCAGCCTGCCCCGAGCCACCGAGCGAGGGGGCAGCAGGACTGCTACTGGTGTCCTTCAGCATGGGTAAAGAGTAAATCACCTCTGAGCGAGCCGCTTAGCACGCTCACGGCCCGCTGCCGCCCTGCCCCGCTGCCTCGCTATCTTCCCGCATGTCCCAGTCCCGCATTCGAAACTTCTGTATCGTCGCGCATATCGATCACGGCAAGTCCACCCTTGCCGACCGCCTGATCGAGGCCACCGGCGCCGTGGAAAAGCGGCAGATGCGGGAGCAGCTGCTCGATACCATGGACCTGGAGCGGGAGCGCGGCATCACCATCAAGCTCAACGCGGTGCGGATGACCTACGCCGCGCGGGACGGAAACGAATACGAGCTGAACCTGATCGACACGCCGGGCCACGTGGACTTCACCTACGAGGTATCCCGGTCACTGGCGGCCTGTGAGGGCGCCATTCTGGTGGTAGACGCCTCGCAGGGAGTTCAGGCTCAGACCCTCAGCAATCTTTTCCTCGCCATGGACGCCGGGCTCGAGATCATTCCGGTGCTCAACAAGATCGACCTCCCGGGAGCCGAGCCAGAGCTGCGAGCCAAGGAGATCATGGATCTGATCGGAGCCAAGCGGGAAGAGATCCTCGCGGTCTCCGCCAAGGAGGGCACCGGCGTTCCGGAGCTGCTCGAGGCCGTGGTGACCCGGGTCCCTCCGCCGAAGGGCCGGGAGGACGCCCCGCTTCGCGCGCTCATCTTCGACTCGTACTACGATCGCTACCGCGGCGCCGTTCCCAGCATCCGGGTGGTGGATGGTGTGGTGCGCGAAGGCATGGAGATCGCGTTTGGCGCCCATCCCGACGATGTGCACCACGTCGATGAGGTGGGGTACTTGCAGCTGGGACAGCATCCCACCGGCGAGCTGCGGGCAGGTGAGGTCGGCTATCTGGTGGCGAGCCTGCGCGACGTGCGCGATGCTCGGGTGGGCGACACCATCTTCGACGCCTCCAACCGGGCCAGCGAGCTGCTGCCGGGATACCGGGAGGTCAAGTCGATGGTCTTTGCCGGAGTGTATCCCACCGATTCGGACCAGTACGAGAACCTCCGCGATGCCCTGGAAAAGCTGCGGCTCAACGACGCCAGTCTGCACTACGAGCCCGAGTCTTCGACCGCGCTGGGTTTCGGGTTCCGCTGCGGTTTTCTCGGTCTGCTCCACATGGAGATCGTGCAGGAGCGGCTGGAGCGCGAGTTCGATCTCGACCTCATCACCACGGTGCCCACCGTTGAGTATCACGTATATAAGACTGATGGCGAGATGCTGCTCCTGGAAAATCCGACCAATCTCCCTGATCCGGCCAGCATCGCCCGAATCCACGAGCCGTACGTCAAGGCGCGGATCATGGCGCCGTCGGAGTACATCGGCGGGATCATGAAGCTGGGGCAGGAGCGTCGCGGGGTCTACAACGGAATGCACTACCTCGACACCACCCGGGTGGAATTCGATTTCGAGTTTCCCCTGGGCGAGATCGTGCTGGATTTCTATGACAAGCTGAAATCCCTGAGCCGAGGGTATGCCTCGCTCGACTACGAAACGTCGGACTACCGGGAATCGGATCTGGTCAAGCTGGACCTGTTGATCAATGGCGACCCGATCGATGCCTTCAGCGTGATCATTCACCGGGACAAGGCCCCGGAGTATGGCCGCAAGGTGGCCGAGAAGCTGAAGGAGCTGATTCCGCGCCAGCTGTATCAGGTGGCCATCCAGGCGGCCATCGGCAACAAGGTGATTGCCCGAGAAACCATCTCCGCGTTCCGGAAGGACGTGCTGGCCAAATGCTATGGCGGCGACGTGACCCGGAAGCGCAAGCTCCTGGAGAAGCAGAAAGAGGGCAAGAAGCGGATGAAGCAGATCGGCGCGGTGGAGATTCCGCAGGAAGCGTTTCTCGCGGTGCTGCAAGTTGATTAACAGCGTGAACGGTGAACGGTGAACGGTAAACTGGAAGAGACGCAGCCCGCGCTCCGAGGGGACAGATTGCCCCGTTCACCGTTTACCGTTGACCGTTCACGCTGTCTCGTCATTCAAACCGCCTTTCTGGGCGACGTGGTGCTCACCACCCCGTTGCTGTCCGTCCTCGCGGCCCGGCATGGCCCGGTGGATGTGGTAACCACGCCGGCCGCTGCCGGACTCCTGGAGGGCCATCCCGCGGTGAGGTCGGTGCTTCGCTATGACAAGCGGGGATCCGACCGGGGCTGGGGAGGACTTCGGCGAATGGGGCGTGAGCTCCGCGAGCGCTCCTATTCCCGGGTGTACCTTCCGCACCGCTCGCTGCGGTCGGCCGCGCTCGCTCTGTGGTCGGGTGCGCCGGAGCGGGTCGGGTTTGCCGATGCACCGGGCGCGATCAGCTACACTTCCCGCGTCACTCGCCCGGCCACCGGCCATGAGGTCGAGCGGATCCTCGCGCTGGCCCAGCCGGCCTCCGAGGAGCACACTTCTGTCAGCCTGACTCTCACCGAGGAAGACCTTGCCCGGACCGATGCATGGCTCGCCAGCAAGGGCGTGGGAGCCAGGTTTGCGGTGCTTGCTCCGGGATCGATCTGGGGAACCAAGCGCTGGCCCTATTATCCGGAGCTCGCCGCCAGACTCGACCGGATGATTGTGGTGGTGGGAGGCGCCGACGATGTGGCGCTGGCCAACGCGGTTGCGGCAGCGGCGCCGGACCGGGTAGTCAATGCGGCGGGTGCGCTGAGCCTCCGTGAGTCGGCGGCCGTGATTCAGCGGGCTGTGGTGCTAGTCACCAACGATTCCGCTCCGCTGCACCTGGCTACGGCCGTGGGCACGCCGATTGTTGCGCTGTTTGGACCCACCGTGCCCGAGTTTGGATTTGGGCCCCGGCGCGCCGGCGACGTCACGCTGGGTCATACCGGGCTGAGCTGCCGGCCCTGCTCTAGTCATGGTCCTCCCCGCTGTCCTCTGGGTCACCATCGGTGCATGCGTGATCTGCCGGTGGACGCGGTACTGGAGGCCATAGCCACTATCGTGACTGCGGAGGAGTCGGGTGCGATTTGTCCTCGGAATTGATATAGGCGGAACCAACCTCGTGGTGGGCAGCGTGGCCGAGGATGGCTCCGCGCTGCACGCGCTGGACAGCGAGCCTACCCATGCGGAGGCGGGTCAAACCGATGTGCTCGACCGGCTCATTACCCTGGCCCAGCGAACCATCGAACGCACCCGGAAAGAAGTCAGAGGGGCCGACATCATCGGCGTTGGCGTCGGAGCGCCAGGTCCTCTCGACACCAAGAGGGGCATCGTGCTGCTCACCCCGAATCTGGGATGGGTCAATCTGCCGCTCCGCCAGATCATCCACGAGCGACTGGGACTTCCGGCCGCACTCGACAACGATGCCAATTGCGCCGTTCTGGGCGAGTGGTGGATGGGCGCGGCCCGGGGAACGCGCAACGCGATCGGCATCACCATCGGAACCGGGATCGGTGGCGGCATAATCGTGGACGGCAAATTGTACCACGGAGCATCCGACTGCGCCGGCGAGATCGGGCATACCACCATCGACACCGAGGGCCGCCGGTGCAAGTGCGGCAACTACGGTTGTCTCGAGGCCTACGCCTCGGGGCCCAACATCGCCATGCGGGCCGTGGAAGAGATCAAGGCGGGCGCGGTAAGCCGGCTAGCCGATTATGTGGGAGGCGATCTCCGGCAGGTGACGGCGCAGACGGTGTATCAAGCGGCGCACGACGGAGACCAGCTCGCCCTCGAGGTGGTGAACGACACGGCCAAGTTCCTCGGCGTCGGTATCGCCAATCTGCTGAATGTTTTCAATCCGGAGGTAGTCGTCGTCTGTGGCGGCGTCACCCTCGCCGGCGATCGCCTGTTCGATCCGCTGAGGCGCGAAGTGGCCCGACGGGCCTTCAAGCCGGCCGTCAGCGTGTGCCGCATCATACCCTGTGAGTTGTCGGGGACGGCCGGCGTGTACGGGGCGGCCAAGGTCTATCTCGAGTGCTGTGCCTAAAGTCGGCATTGTAGGATCTCTGGTCTGGGATCAGATCCACGGACGCGACCCGATGGCCCCGCCAGTAGAAGAGTGGGGCGGGATCGCCTACGCGCTCGGAGGCCTCGATGCCAGCCTCTCGCCCGATTGGGAGATCGTTCCGCTGATCAAGGTCGGGCGCGATCTCAGCGCGGAAGCCCAGCGGCTCTTGAGCGGTCTGGTTCGACTCGCGCCGGGGGCCCGGTGCGTGGAGGTCACCACTCCCAACAACCGGGTGGTGCTGCATTACGAGTCAACCGAGCGACGATGCGAGCGCATGTCGGGTGGCGTTCCGGGCTGGACCTGGGCCGAGTTGGGTCCCATGGTGAAAGACCTGGACGCCATCTATGTGAATTTCATCTCCGGATTCGAGCTCTGCCTGGGAACAGCGCAGGCTCTCCGGCAGGGGTTCCGGGGGCCCATCTATGCCGACCTTCACAGCCTGTTTCTCGGTATGCAGCAGGATGGGATCCGGGTGCTGCGTCCACTGCCCGACGCGCCCAGCTGGTTCGGCTGTTTTGATTTCGTCCAGCTCAACGAGGATGAGATGCACCAGCTGACGGCGGATCCCCTGACTCTGGCAGCCGAGGCGATGGGGGTTGGAGTGTCTCTGCTCGCCGTCACCCTGGGGCCGAGGGGCGCGGCGTATGTAGCGGCCCCGGGGTTCGATCGGTTGACGGTACGGCGGCACGACCCTTCGCTGGGCTCGGGGCAGGCTGTTCCGACCGTACGCACCGCTCTGATCCCCGCCCCGCAGGTCGATGCCCTCGACCCCACGGGGTGCGGCGACGTGTTCGGAGCGGCCCTGTTCGCCCGCCTTCTGGCCGGAGACTCGGTGGAACCGGCATTACGCCATGCCGCAAATCTGGCGGCCCGGAACGCAGCCTTCCGAGGAGCAAGCGGCCTGTCGCGATACCTGCGGGGCGAGCTGGTGACGCTGTGACCCGGGTGGTCGAGGTCCCGGCGCACTTCGACGATCGCAGCTTCGACAGCTTTGCCGAAGGTTTCGGCGAGTGGCCGCCGGAGCCAAAGCTGTTGTTCGATGCCCGGGGCACCCAGTGGGCATCACCCTATGGGCTGATCGGCCTCCTCACTGCCGGGCAGGCACTGGCCGAAGCCCGCCGGGATAAACCACTCCTCACCGTTCCCACCAGCGATGAGGTCAAGCGCTACTGGGCGAGGGCCGGCTTCTTTCAGCAGGCGGCCGAACTGTTCGAGCTGCACGGCAAGGTTCCTCGCGCCACTACCACCGGTCCCTCCGACGTGCTGCTCGACGTCACCCCGGTGCGAGCATCGGAGGACGTGCACAGCGTCGTGGACAAGATCTCGGAGGGAGCATCCCGAATCCTGCATGGTGAGCTGGGACTGGAGATGAAAGCGACGCTCCGCTTCAGTATGGCGCTTTCCGAAGCGTGCCAGAATATTGTGGAGCACGCCGGCACCAGCGGCTGGGTGGCGGTGCAGGCATATACCTTCCGTCGCCGTCTCGGCCGCAGAGTGGTAGTCATTGCCGTCAGCGATTCCGGCGTCGGCTTCCGCCGCTCACTCGAAAGCACTCATGCCAAACGGTTCGGCGAGCGCTGGGGAGACGGCGCGGCGCTGGAAGCGGCCCTCATCCAGGGTGTCAGCCGGTTTCGCGATCCGGGCCGGGGCCAAGGGCTGGCGTTCATCAAGCGGTTCCTGGATCAATGGGAGGGAAAGATCTCGATCCGCAGCGGCACCGCCCGTCTCTCCATTGTTCCCGCCTGGGACGAAGACGCCCCGTTGACCGAGCGCCTTCCCTATTTTCCCGGCTCCCAGGTGCAAATCATCATTCCAGCCCAGCAGGCGGAGCGCCCATGATTCAGACCATCAGGATCGGGCACCTGCTGCGCGAGGCCGTTGCCGCTCCGTACCGCAATCTGGTTACCCGCCCCACCGGTGCCGCCGTCCGAACCCGAATCGAGGAGACCCTGGCCCGGAGCCGGTGCCTCACCGCACTGCTGGACTTTTCCGAGATCGAGCTGGTGGACCTGAGCTGCGCCGATGAGGTCGTAGCCAAGCTGCTGTTGACCGGAAGGGACGTGTGTTTCTTCGTGCTGCAAGGCCTCCGTGAGGATCAACACGAGGCCATAGACCACGTGCTCACTCATCATCGTTTGGCGGTGGCAGCGGTGGCGCCCGACAAGGGAGAGCCGCGCCTGCTGGGCTGGGTGGACTCGGATGCCCGCGAGGCCTTTGCCTGCATCTGCGATCGCGGCCCGCTCGGCGTCGCCGATCTGGCTCGGGCCATGGGCTGGCTGGAAAGCCGGGGTCGCGACGCGCTTCGCAGCCTTGCAGCCCATCGGCTGGTGCTGCTGGTGGGCGAGGTATACCACCCTCTTCCCACGGCATGACCCGGCGGCAGGGGTTTTCCACCACCGCCATCCATGGCATTCCGCAGCGGCGGCCCGACTGGTCGCCGGTGGCCCCCGCCATTCAGCAGAGCAGCACCTTCACCAATCCCGTCGGCAGCGACGAGGAGGTGCTCTACAGCCGCTACGGCAACAACCCCAATCAGCTCGCGCTGGCCAAGAAGTACGCCCTGCTCGAGGGCACCGATGATGCCATCTTCGTGGCCAGTGGCATGGGTGCCACCGCGCTGGCCCACCTGGCGGTACTGCGTCCCGGCGATCACCTGATTTCCAGCAGCTGGATCTATGGAGGCACCCAGCACCTGTTCGATCAGGAGCTGGCGCGATTCGGGATCGACGTCACCTACGTGAACCCCGAGCAGCCGCGGCACTGGCGCAAGGCGGTGCGGAAGGCCACCCGGGCGATCTTCGTCGAGTCGCCCACCAATCCATTGATGCGGGTGATCGATCTGGGGCCCATTGCCTACGCGGCGGAGGAAGAGGGACTCGCCCTGCTGGTGGACGCCACCTTTGCCAGTCCCTTCAATTTTCAGGCAATCGAGCACGGCGCCGACGTGGTCATTACCAGTGCAACCAAGTACCTCAACGGGCACAGCGACGTGATTGCCGGGGCCGTTGCCGGCTCCACCTCACTGGTTGAGGAGGTGAGCCGCCTGATGCGTCTCTGGGGGCAGGCCATCGATCCTCACGCCGCCTGGCTGATCGATCGCGGAATGCGCACGCTCGGCGTCCGGATGGAACGGCATAACGCCAACGGTTTCGCCGTGGCCAGCTGGGCCGAGACCCAGGAGGGGATCTCGCGGGTGCACTACCCCGGGCTGCCTTCCCACCCTGATCACGGATACGCCAAGAAGGTGCTGCAGGGATTTGGCGGCATGGTGGGGCTCGAGCTCAAGGGCGGGGTTCGAGCGGCGGAGCGGCTGCTTAAGCGGCTCAAGATGATCGCCCACGCACCCAGTCTGGCAGGAGTCGAGACGCTGGTCTCCGAGCCCCGGCTCACGTCGCACAAGAGCATCGGGCCTGAGGGCCGGGCAAAGATCGGAATTCCGGACGGGTTCCTGCGGTTGAGCTGCGGGCTGGAGGATGCGGAGGACATCATCGCCGATCTGGAGCAGGCGCTGAGAAGTGAGAAGTAAGGGGTAAACCGTTATTTTCCTGCCGTGATCCGTTTCGCCAACGTATACAAAGCTTATCCTAACGGTGCACTGGCCCTGAAGGACGTGACCTTTCACGTCTCCAAGGGCGAGTTCGTATTTCTCACCGGACATTCCGGCGCCGGCAAGTCCACCATCATGAAGCTCCTGTTTGCCGAGCAGAAACCCAGCGCGGGAGAGGTGCGGGTATCCGGGTACAACGTCATCGCGCTCAAGCCTGACGAGGTCCCTCGCCTGCGCCGCAGGTTGGGCGTGGTGTTCCAGGATTTTCGCCTGCTGGAAGACCGGACCGCCGCCGAGAACATTGCTTTTGCGCTGGAAGTGACCGGCGCCCGAACCGACACCATCGCAGCCCGAGTGATGCGCGTGCTCACCCAGGTGGGGCTCTCAGCCAAGAGTAGGGCCTATCCCCGCGAGCTGTCGGGCGGCGAGCAGCAGAGAGTTGCGATCGCCCGCGCGCTGGTCAACGACCCCGCCATTCTCCTGGCCGACGAGCCCACCGGCAATCTGGACGAGCGGGCCACCCGCGGAGTATTTCAGCTGCTCCGCGACATCAACGCGGGGGGAACCGTTGTTGTCATGGCCACCCTCGACCTCGATCTGGTCCGGCAAACTTCCTATCGGATCATTGAGATGCGGGAGGGGAGCGTGGTGTACGACAGCCAGGTGGACGAGGCCCAGGCGGAGGCCAAGTGAAGCTCCTCACCCGCGAGGCGCTCCTGTCGTTTCGCCGGGCCCCGCTCCTCTCTGCCCTCTCCGTTACCACCATCGCCTTCTCGCTTTTCACGGTCGGTCTCTTCGGCCTGGTGGCGCTGAATCTGCGCCAGGCCCTGCGAGGCCTGGAGGAGCGGGTGGAGATCGTCGGGTTCGTGCTCCGGGGAACGCCCTCCGAGGCTATCGCCGTCGCGACCCAGGACATCTCGGCCTTCCCCGAGGTGAAAGACGTGAGCTACGTCAGCGAAGAGGAGGCGCTGCAGCGGGCCCGCAACGAGCTGGTGGAGTTTCGCGATGCCTATCGGGATCTCCAGGTCAACCCGCTTCCGGCGTCGATCGAGGTCCGGCTCAAGGATGGGTTTCGCGATGCCGCGACGGTCGAGCGGGTGGCCCAACGGCTCAGAGGGTTCGGCTTCATCGACGATGTCCGCTACGGCCGGGAATGGGTGCAGAAGCTCGATTACCTGCGCAACATCACCGGCCTGGTTGGTCTGGTGATTGGTCTCGCCTTCGCCGCGGTGGCGGTCGTGATCATCGGCGTCACCATTCGGCTCACCATTCTCCAACGCGCGAGAGAAATCTCCATCATGCGGCTGGTGGGAGCGACCAACTGGTTTATCCGGGGTCCGTTCCTGCTCGAGGGTGCGCTGAAAGGCCTGCTGGGCGGGTTCCTCTCGCTGGCTCTGTGCTATGCCGGCTATCTCCTCTTTCGAGACAAGAGCGGAGGGACCTTTGCCGGTCTCCTCTTCTTCGAGCCGCAGCACATGGTGGTCATCGTCATCTTCGGGGTGCTTCTCGGCCTGGCCGGGAGTCTGGTGAGCGTAGGGCGGCACTTGAGGCATGTGTAAGGGGACGGAGAGGGCGGAGA
>DASUVR010000123.1:0-4401 GCA_036378855.1 Gemmatimonadales bacterium
CCTCTTCACGCTGTTGTCGCTCATCCTGCCCCGGGAGACTTTGCGGCTGGCTTTTCACGCCTTGCACACCGACGACTCCTACCTCCGTGGCACTGCGCTGGAGTATCTGGAGACGGTGCTTCCCGCGTCGCTGTGGAACAAGCTCGTGCCTCTACTGCAGCGGGGAGACGAGTCCGCTTCACCACCCCGGGACTCGGGACGCGCTTTAGAGGATCTCCTGGCTTCGAGAGAGTCGATCAGCCTGGCACTGGCCGAGGCCCGGCGGCGGCAGTGACGATCCCGGTCAATGCGCTCGCTCGAGCGCACGATCCAGCACGTCCAGGGCAAAGTCGACGTCTTCCGCAGTAATGCAGAGTGGTGGCTTGATACGGAGCACGTTGCCGTCCAGACCACCCTTGCCGAGCAGTACCCCCAACTCGCGGGCAGCCTCCAGAACCTCGAGCGTCGGGCCGGAAGCCGGAGCGCCGGTTTGAGGGTCGGCCAGCTCCACACCGAGCATGAGTCCCAGCCCTCGGACGTGACGTACCAGACGGTGCTGCCCCTGAAGTTTCTGCAAACCTTCCAGAAACCTTCGGCCAACCACTCGGGCGTTCTCCTGCAGATTCTCCTCGTCAATCACATCGAGTACGGCAAGCCCGGCGGCCATGGCGACGGGGTTGCCACCGAAGGTATTGAAGTGGGTCCTTCGAGTTAGTGCCTCCGCGATCTCCCGCCGGGTGGTTACCGCCGCCAGAGGAGTTCCGTTGCCGATGCCCTTCGCCATGGTCACGATGTCGGGAATCACCCCGTAATTCTGGAAGCCCCAGTAGTGCTCGCCGGTCCGGCCAAATCCGGTTTGCACCTCGTCCGCGATACACAGACCACCATACTCCCGGGCTACGGCATAGGCCTCACGGAAGTAGTTGGGAGCGCCCCGGGTCACTCCTCCCACGCCCTGAATCGGCTCGGCGATGTACGCCGCGATTGCTCCCGGCGTGGAAAACCGGATCAGCTCACGGATATCCGCCGCGGCCCTGGAAGCGATCTCCTCTGGTGTGCCGGTCAGCAGCGTGCTCGAGGGTTCGGGCGAGAGAGCGTGATGTACTGCGAACGGCCCCGGAAGGGGATACTTCCAAGTGTGGTGTGAGGTCATTCCCACAGCGCTGGGCGAGCCGCCATGGTAGGCGTTTCGGACCGCGATCACATCGAGGTTACCGGTGTACAGCCGCGCGAGGGTGACCGCCAGGTCGTTTGCTTCACTTCCACTGTTGACGAAGTAGGTCACATCCAGCCCGGGCGGCATCTTCGAGGCGAGCTTTTGCGCCAGCAGTGGAAGATTGGGGTGCAGGTAGATGGTGGTGGTGTGCTGCAGGGCATGCATCTGCTCCTGCATTCGGCGTAACACCTTCGGGTGGCAGTGGCCGCAGGAGACCGTGACGATGCCGGCAAAAAGATCGAGGTAGCGCCGGCCGGTTTCGTCGAAGAGATACTGCATCTTGCCTTCGACAATCATCAGCGGATCGCGGTACAGCGTGAATACCGCGGGGTTCACGTAATGCTGCCGAAGGGCGAGCACGGCTTCGCGAGAAGGCCCGGTGTATGGCTTGGGCGTATAGTCGAAGGCCGGCATTGGTACCGGCCTGGTAATCACGTCGGTGGTCATCGTATCGATCCCGGGGTTAGGCGCTCCACCTGGTGGTTGTCTTCTTCGAACGGGTCCAGAACTCGATGGAGCCATGTCCGGTAATGTCCCCGGCACCAAACTTGGATTCGTTCCAGCCACCGAAGGAAAACGGCTCCCGCGGCACCGGCACCCCAACGTTGATCCCGATCATCCCTGCCGAGGCCCGCTCGGCAATTTGGCGCGCCGCGCCGGCATGTTCAGTGAACACCGACGCGGCGTTGCCATAGGCAGAGGCGTTCTCGATAGCGAGCGCCTGATCGAGGTCAGGAGTGCGGACAATCACCAGCACCGGCCCGAAGATCTCCTCCTGGGCGATGGCCATGTCCGGCCGTACCCGATCCAGAATGGTAGGACCGATCCAGAAGCCGCCCTCCCGCCCCGGGACACTGGGGTGGCGCCCATCGAGCAGCAGAGTCGCGCCAGCCGATACCGCTTCGTCTATGGCCCGGCGGATGCGCTCGAGTGCCTCACGAGAAATTACCGGGCCGATGTCTCTGCCCGGCACCAGGGCGCGGGCCTGCTCCACCAGGCGCGCGATGATGTGATCTGTCCGGGCTACGGCCAGCATCACCGATCCTGCCATGCATCGCTGTCCGGAACACCCGGACATCGAGGCCAGTACACTGTCGGCAGCCATGTCCGGATTGGCATCGGGCAGCACGAAGAGGTGGTTCTTGGCCCCGCCGAGCGCCAGAGCGCGTTTCAGGTTTGCGCTGGCCCGGCGATATACCAGCTTGGCAACCCGGGTCGAGCCTACGAAGCTCACGGCCGCGATGCCCGGGTGATCACAGATTGCTTCCACCACTTCCTGGCCGCCGTGTATGACATTGAACACACCCGGGGGCAGACCAGCCTCCGTGAGCAGCTCGGCAATGCGCTGCGCACTGAGCGGGACCTGTTCCGAAGGCTTGAGCACTAGACAGTTGCCCAAGGCAATCGCGTTCGGAATTGTCCAGTGGGGCACCATGCTGGGAAAGTTGAACGGAGCGATCGAGGCCACGACGCCGATCGGATACCGGTCCATTCGGCATTCGATCCCGCGGCTCACCTCCAGCACCTCACCGGTGGCGATCTGGGGAAGCGAGCAGGCAAACTCGGTCAACTCGATCGCCTTGATTATTTCAGCACTGGCCTCGCTCTTAATCTTCCCATGTTCTTCCGAAATCAACCCGGCAAGCTCGCCCAGGTTCTGCTCCAGCAAGCTGCGATAGCGATAGAAGATCTGCACCCGCTCTTTGATGGGCGTCGTGCTCCAGCTGGGAAATGCTGCGGCTGCGGCCTCGATCGCTGCCGCCAGGTCAGAGCTGGACGAGAGCGGCACTTGGGAGAGAAGGCTCCCGTCACTCGGGTTTAAAACTTCGAGCTGAGATCGTGCCGTGCTCGATGAGAATCTGCCCCCGATAAAATTGCGCACTGTCGGATACCTGGTGTGGGACGCAGGTAGCGTGGAGGTCCGGATGGCGCTCGAAGTCATGGGTCTCCCAAGCAAGACGTTTCCTAGTATACAGCGATCTGGAGGGTCTTGATTTTCGGGATTTCTTCGGGTAGTGTGTTCTCGTCGGAAGGAGGAGCACATGAATCTCGAAGAAAAGCTGGAACTGCTGATGTCACTCGCCGCAGACGACCGGGAGGGTTTGCCGCCCCGGCTTCAGCACACCAAGGAGGTGGGCGCGCTTCGTCCCCTGAACATCCGGCATCTGCGCCCCCTGCCTGGAACCCGGATGTCGCTGCTCCGCATTCTCATGACCAACGCGTGCAGCTACAACTGCCACTACTGCCCCATGCGGCGAGACCGCCCCATGCCCCGCACCCTGCTCAAGCCCGAAGAGCTGGTGCGCATCTTCCTGGCGGCCCACCAACGCGGATGGTGTGAGGGGCTCTTCATCACCACCGGGATTCCTGGACGCCCGGTCAAAATCATGGACGATCTGATTCAGGTGCTGGAGCTTCTGCGCGAGCACCACCGCTTTCCGGGATACATCCATGTGAAGTTGGTGGCCGGAGGAGAAACCGATCAGATCGATCGGCTGACCGCATTGGCCAGCCGGGTCTCATTGAACTTCGAGGCGCCTTGCGGCAGTAGTTTGCTACAGATCGCGCCGGAAAAGAGCTTCACCACAACGTTGAACAATTACGAACGGGTCAGACAGCTGATTGTCCAGGAGCGGGAGGCTCAGGCATACGGTAAGCCGAAGGACCCGCTGCATCCCGGTGGGACGGCAGGGATGACCATCCAGTTCGTCGTGGGGGCCACCAGCGATACCGACCAGACCCTGCTGAACACCGTTAGCGGATTGCGCGCCGGCGGCGGCCTTCACCATCCTCACTTCAGCGCCTTTCGCCCCATCAGCGACACTCCTCTGGAAAATGCCCGGGCTGCGCCGGCGCTGCGGGAGCATCGCCTCTACCAGGCGGCGTACCTGATGCGCGACTACGGGTTCGCGCCCGACGATGTGGTGTACGCTGAAAACGGCAATCTTCCGCTGACTCAGGATCCCAAGACCGCCTGGGCGCTGCAGCATCCCGAGGTGTTCCCAGTCGAAGTGACCACGGCAGCACCCGAATCGCTGCTGCGGGTGCCGGGCATCGGTCCCACCGCCGCTCGCCGTATCGTCGCCGAAAGGGCCAGGGTCTCATTCAGGAACCTGCGAGATCTTCGGAATCTGGGGGTGGTCACCACTCGAGCGGGAGGGTTTCTCACCCTGCGGGGACGGCGTCTGCAGTCAGTTCGCTGGAGC
>DASUVR010000124.1:0-6844 GCA_036378855.1 Gemmatimonadales bacterium
AGGTGGTGTCGACCAGCACACAGCCGATGCTGCGAAGCCGCTCGAAGTCGCCGATGGTGACGCCGAACGCCGGCATGATCACCACGTCGTTCGGGCTGACCTCGGAGAAGTCGAACTCACCCTGCGCTTTCTGGGTGAGGAGGGTGATGCCCATGGCCCGGAGTTTCTCGTTGACATGGGGATTGTGAATGATTTCCCCGACCAAAAAGAGCCGCCGGTCGGGAAACTTGGTCCGGCTTTCGTAGGCGTATTCCACCGCGCGGTCCACGCCGTAGCAGAAGCCGAACTCCCGGGCCAGCCGAAACGTGAGATGCCCCGCGGTGAGCGCGTAACCGTTGTGCTTGAGCGCATCGACGACGGCACTGTGGTAGTCGGCCGTCAGCCGACCGGCGATTTCGCTCTTGAGGCCGAATCCTTTGCGGAAGTAGGTCTGCTCCATGCCGTCAATGTACACTGGAGTCTGGAGGTTCTGGATCCATGTCGGACTCCTGACCGGGGTCCACACAGCCGGAAGCAGCAGGCTTCACCACCACGTCTCGGAAACTGCCTTCGAGACGGATTCGCTGGGTATCGGACACCGACCGAGCCCGGGCCCCGAACCGGCCGGACCAGGCCCCCGTGCTGGAGCGCTCCAGGATCACGCTTCCGCTGTCGCCCTGAAACCCCTGCACCACCGTTTGTCCCAGCCATCGCACCGCAATCCCAGCTGCGGGCGGAAGCGACTCAGCCTTGGGCGGGTCAACCACCGGGTATGTTCCCGCCGCCAACGCTCGTTCAGGGTAAAGCACCAGCGCGGCGCCGGTGTCCCCCTGAACCGTATGAATCTCCAGAGACCGCCGAGGCTGGCACCACTCGGCGGTGGCGGCACCAGACAGCTGAGCCCGATCCTTTCCGTTCCAGGACAGCTCCAGATGCGGTTCACTGGAAGACCGGTTGGCCGGGCGTTGGCAGGCCAGCAAAATCGAAAAGAGAGCAAGCGGGCAGATCCGGACCATGGTCATCCGGAAATCCGCTGTGGGGGCCTGCTCAGTGGGGTGCTGCGGGAACGAGGAGGGAAGGAGTTGCCGGAGATTATCAGGTGGTCTGTGCCCATTTACTCCGGCCGTCGCGGTGAAGCCCGTACGCCTTCAGGCGGCGCCACAGGGTGGTGCGGCTGATGCCCAGGGACCGTGCGGTTTCCGCCAGCTTCCAACTATGGGCATCCAGTGTCTTCACGATAGCCTCCTTTTCCCTGGCCGCCAACGTCGTGGCACCCGCCAGACCGGGGATAAACATGGCTTCGCCTAACTCCAGCCCTCCCACCCGGAGCGCACTGAGGCGGCCACCCAAAGCTGCCAGCCGGGGCTGCAAATCAGGCGCGCCTTCGAAGAGGTCCATCCCGGCCAAGGCTTCGCGGGCCGGCTGGTTGGCATAGAGGAGGCGACCTTCGACATCGAAGACCACCACCCCTTCGCTGAAGCCGTCGAGCAGGGCCTTCGCTAGAGGTGAAAACACGGAGGGCATGGTACCGACTGACAAGGTTTCTGGCATAGTTCAAAGATACGTGTTCTGGGGTTAACTGGTTTCCGAGCACCGGCCTGCTAGTACAGACGACGAGCCGACGCTGCGGTGCACAATGCGCCGCTGGGGTGGTAACCGTAGATGCTGTAACAGGCTGACACCCAATTGTGACACCGCCCCAGTCTGCTGGATCAGACCGGCGCAGAGAGGTTGATGTACACCAACCGTGAGATGAAGTGCCTACCGCCGTCCTCGATGGTTGCCCCGGCCTGGTCGGTGGCCCCGATGTCGTCCACCGTGATCCCGCCGACCGCCGCGATGGGGGTGGCTGGGTTCCTCTTCGTCGGAAGCACGGGCCGGTCGTCGAAGCAGCGCCTGAAGGTCGGGAACTGAATCGGCCAGGATTGGTGGGTGGCGGCCGCGCTGAACAGCAAACACCAGTGGGCGGTCGAGCCGGGGGAGCTCATCGGTACGGAGGCGCTTGGCCTGGCCCTCTCGCAACCGCACCCGGGCAATTCCCTGTCCGTTGCGGACTTCGTAGTCGAGGGGAACAGCATCGCCCCGGAGATGGATCCGGCCGGGCAGGTCACCGAGTCGTTCGCGGGTCGAAGCATCTACCAGCTGGTCCAGGTTCAACGTGATGCGGGCCCGGAGAAAATCCTGCCAACCTCGAACCGATTCGAGTTGGGACCGAATGTTTGCCTGCAGCGCCTGAGGAGATGCTGCCTCCAGGGTCCCGCCGGATCGGCGCCACAGCTCATCCAGCTCTCCCAGGATGCGCCGCAACCGGTTCTGGTCGGGGTGAGTGGTCTCGCCCTCCCAGAGCGCGTGGGCCAGCACGTCGCGCGCAGCCGCCTGCAGCTCCGGAGGCACCTCGTCCTCCAGAGTCTCCAGCTCGGTCTCCAGCTCGAACCCGAAGTAGGTGCGCCGCCGCTCGATGGTGAGTCGTTGGTGTTTGCGAGGCCCGCCCAGAACGATCCGGGGAGAGCTCGAAGTCGCGTACTGGTGAATGAGATCGTACGAGAGAGTGGTGCCTTCGATAGCGGCGCGCGGGGTACCAAACCGGTCCGCGAAGTAGCGAAGCGTCCCAGCCACGGCTCCCCAACTTCCTGCCACCGAGGTTTTGGAAACTCTGGCCTCCTGCCCATCGGCAGTATGCTCATCGATCACGAGATCGAAGGGCATGATTCGGGCAAACAGATCGGACCAACGCCGGCGGATGTCCTTGGACGCGTAAGGGAGCTGTTTCGGCAGGGGTAATTCCAGCGACCGGTAGACTGAGGCGACCCCCAGGGCCGTATCTTCGATCGCTTTGACCAGAACTCCACGTCGCTCAGCCCAGTCCGCCAGCTCTTCCTCGAAGAGGTGGCGGGGGAGACCGTACACTTCACCCAGATACCCGTGCTGGTTTACCGCCTCGGCATACAGGTTGTAGGCGGTGAGGTGATCGCTCCCATTCACCACCACGCCGTGGAGATCGCGTTCCTCGCGGGTCATCCGGTGCAGAGACTCGATATTGGAGCACACTGCCGCCATCGGGATCAGCTCGGCGTCGGCATGGACCAGCAGCTCTCCCCACGAACGGTCAACCGGTAAGGCCTCGACTTCCCTCCCATAGGGAGTGAGCCGGCCGTTCTCGATCAGTCCTCGCCGGGTGAGTAGACCAAGCGCGCGGTTATATGCGGTGCGGTCGAGCGGCACGGGCAGGTCGAGATCACGGGCATCGACTCCCAGAGCCGCACAGGTAATCGCGACTCGCTCAGCATCACCCGCCAGCTGGAATTCGGGCGGGGTGGGCCGAAGCGCCTCGAACACCAGGTCGCGGTCGCTGAGAATCACGACCTCTCCGTTGGCAACCCGGCCGTGCACCCGGCCGGCCATTTGGAGGATCTCGTTGGCTCCGAGATACAGCCGATGCAGTACGTTGCGGCCCCGGTCCACCACGTTGCCGTAGCGAGCATCATAGATCACCACGGTGTCTAGGCCGCGGACGTTCAGCGCCGACTGCCCTGCGGCAGTCATCGCCAGGAGGAACGGCCGGGGAACCTCGTCTTCCAGAAAAGGGCGAATCACCCGAATAGGTTCTCCGCCGTGATAGAACGCCGTGGTGAGCCTGGGCCACTGCTCTCCCAGGTTGACCGCCAGCTTCTCCACTTCCGCCCGGGTCGGCACGAAAACGGCAACCCCGCGTTTCTCTTTCATGATGTGGCGGATGTAACGGTCGTTCAGAAATTCTTCGGGCTGCTGCGGAAGGACCTGCACCTTTGCCTTGAGCGCCGGATCGAAGGCCTGGGTAACCAGCACCTCCGAGCTGTTCAGGTACTCGGCGTAGAAGGTGGGGTCTACTGTAGCGCTCAGCCAGATGAACCGGCAACCGGCCCGCTTCCCCAGTGCCAGGCAAAGCTCGAGCTCGGCAGAGGTCTGATGGATCTCGTCGACGATCACGGTGTCGCGGCCGGTGATCAGGTCGTCCTGAAACCACCTCCGAGCGATCCCCGTGGTCACAATAACAATGTTCCAGCGGGGAGTTTCCGGGGTCGCTTCACGTTCCCGGTTCACCACTCCGGCGAAGAGCGGCTCGCGAAGTATCGACTCGGCTACAGGGCGGATGCCCAGGGTCTTTCCGGTCCCGGTACCGGCCACAATGCCGAACGCCAATCCCTGCTCGGCCCACCGCCGCAATTCAGGACCATGCTCCCGCTCGAGCAGGGTGTCGATCCGCAGACCAAGGGCGAGTTCGATGGTCTCACAGGCAGCCCGGGTAGGAGCGATGATGATAATTCGCCCCTTGGGATGAGGAGCGTGTCGGTAAGCGTCTGGATCGGGGGGAAGGTGGTGATCGCGCGAGGGGTGCATGCGGGAAGATAGCTGGGAGCGAGGAGTTAGCAGCTAGGAGCTGTTGGACCCGGCTCGGTTTCCCAGCTCCCAGCACCAGCTACAGACCAGCTACAGACAGCTAAAACCCCGGCTGCAGCTGCAACTGCCACACCCACCCTTTTTCGGGTCGTTGGAAAGGGCGAACCAGATCCAGCTCGGCGACGGCAAAGCCCAGCAGATTGATTCGCAGACCCGCACCGGCGCTGAACACCGGGTCGCGGGTTCCGGAGCCGAGGACTGAAGGCTTGTTTTGGCTGTCCCAGGCCAATCCTCCGTCGCCGAAAAGGGCTAGTTCCACCGGGAAGACCCCGTAATAACCGGATCCTACACCCAGCGCGCCAAAGAGCGGGAACCGGAGCTCCGCATTTGCCACCACCATGCGGCTGCCCAACAGCTGGTCGAAGACCGGACAGGAGCTCGGGTTGGCTATGCTGGGCGTGCATTCGGAGGAGCTGAACGAGCCATAGCTGTAGCCCCGAACCAGACCGGGAGTGCCCAAGAACAGCGGCTGCAGCCGGTCGCTCTCGCCACCGGTTCCGTAGCGCCCATAGTGCATGACGCGGGTGGCAATGGTGAAGGGGCGCACCGGCAGGAAGTACTTCCGGAAATCTCCCAGCACTCCCAGGTAACTCAGCGTGCCGGTGGTGGGCGACACCTCGAGCCGATACCGCTGCCCCACTATGGGCCCGGTTGCTCCGGAGAGCGAGTTGTCGTACACCAGGGCGGCGGTGGCAGTAGCGAGGTTGATCGCTCGGCCGGCCGGCAAGTCCACGTTGTCATCCAGAACCTGCTCTCCGGTATTCAAGGAGTAAGCCTGGGTCTGGAGCTCCCGATCGAAAGTGATGTTGCTGAAGCCCGCCTGAAACTCCAGCCGCTGAACCGGGCTGAAGGGATACGACAGCAATCCGAAGAAGTCGCGGTTGGTCTGTCTCTCGATCAGCTGTTGATCGACCAGCGCCGGCTCGCCACCCACGTTGCTCTCCCCCTGGGCAAATGCACCCGTGATATAGGGAGTTTGCTGAGCTATTGCTCCCCAGTTGAGCCGGTGGGTGATGTTCTGGTATCCCACTACTGCGCTGACGTCCTTGAGGCTGCCCTGAACGTTGAGGCCGGTCACCAGGTTATGGTTGCCCAACAGGTCACTGAAATACAAAGAAGCCCCCCCACCAATGAAGGTGCCGAACTGGGTGCTGCCCACTGCCAGGGAAGGTTGGCCCACGTACGTCAGCGACAGGCCCGGCTTGTACGGCTGCACCGGGAACTCGGTCTGGGGCGGCAGTCCCTTGTTAGGGTCGTTCAGCAGGTTCACGAGCGTTTCGTCCGTGCGCTGCAAAGGCGGCAGCACGGCCGCACTGGCCTCGGATTGTCCATACGGCCGGTACGCTACCGACGGTTCTGCCACCACAGACTCCGGCGCATCTATGGTATACAAGTCGTATCCATTCGAGCGAAACAGGCTGTACATCAGCCGGCCGGAGCGTTGAGCCACAGAGAGAGCGGGGCTGGTTGCGGTGATGCCACTGACTCCGGTAAACAGATCCGTAAGCCGGTTCACCTGGCCGGTTGCCATAGTGAGCCGGTAGATGTTGGTGATCCCGTCAGGATCGGACAGGAAGTAGAGGGTGGAACCGTCGGGAGACCACTGAGGATTCAGCTGCCGAACCGTGCCGGCATCGGCCGCACGGCTGATTCGGCCCGAAGCCACATTCATCAGCGCGATGGTAACCGAGCCGAGCTTCAGGTTGCTCAGCTGGGTGGTGAAGCGGTCGGTTGCGAAGGCGAGCGTCTTGCCATCCGGAGACCAGGCGGGCTGGAGATCAGCAAACTGATCGTTGGTCAACCGGCGCAGGTCATTGGACTGAAGATCGAAGATGTACAAATCGGTCAGGCCCCCAGCCAGCCCGGTAAACGCGATGGCCCGACCATCAGGCGACCAGCTGGGGTTCAGAATCTGGCCCAATTCCTTGAACTGGATTTCCCGCTCCCGCTTGTTCCGGTCCACGTTGTAGAGAACCAGAACCGGATGTCCCCCACTGATTCCGGCAAAGACAAACCGCTTGCCGTCCGGCGACCAGCTGCCGGCGGATTCGATGAATTCCAGGCTCTGATAGTGGGCGTCCACCGCGGTCTTGGTGATCTGACGCTGGATCTTTCCAGTTCGAGCATCGGCCAGAAACAGATCGATCGAAAAGAGGTCCCGGTCCGAGAGGTACATCATCCGGCTCCCGTCCGGACTCAGAGAGGGTGCAATGTTGTAGCGGTTCTGATCGCCCCGAGCTGCCACGATTCTGGGTCCCAGCTTCTCGGCCGGGCTGGTTTCGGCCAAAATGGGCTGGTACGCCTGGTGAAGCTCGGTGTGCCAGCGGGAAACCAGGTCGTCGGGGCTGAGTGACAGCACTTCCCGGATTGCCTGGTCTACGCCCCGCTTCCGAGCGGCCTGGCGTAGCAACTGGCCAATGGCCTGGTT
>DASUVR010000125.1:0-3567 GCA_036378855.1 Gemmatimonadales bacterium
CGTTCAACTTTGCTTTGAAGGATTCTGCAGCCGGCTCCGCAATGACGACCCAGTACGAGTGAACCAGTGCCTTGCCGGGTTGCCCGGACGACCCGTCGTCGAAGCCGAACACGAGGGTCGCCCGGCCCTGCAGCTCGCCATCCACCGTACCCGACATCGTATACTGTCCCGCGCTGTCCCGCTTGATGGCCTTCACATGATAGGACAGCTGGATCTTGGCCTTCTGGCTCGGCTGGTGGGCCGGAGTCATGCTCTGACTGTTCAGCGAGCCTTTAATCGGTACTAGGCTCAGGCTCAGCACCATAAACAGGTGACTCTGGGTCCTGGTGAACATTGGTTCCCTCCTCAGCGTATCGTGGATAGCCCGGATCAGCCGAGCGCAAACGCGAAGACCTCCAACCCTCATGCGGGCAAGCGCATCTGTTTCCGCAGACTCTTGTCGAACGCAGACGCGGGAACGAAGCGACGAAGCAGACTGATCTGGCGCGCGACCCGTCCTGCGGTGTAGCGGCGGCGCGGGTTGGCCTCGGTGGAAGCGTTCAGAACCGCACTCGCAACCAGCTCCGGTGTATCGGCGGTCTTCATCCCCTCGCGCAGGACTCCCTCGGCGTTCGTCCGCGCCGACCGATAGACGTCGAGCTGCTGGTCTGGCTGGTAGACGTTGCCCTCGAAGGCAGTGCGCGTGTAGGCGGGCTCGACCAGGACAACTCTGACCCCCGAGCCTCTGATCTCATGATCCAGCGACTCGGAGTAGCCTTCGACGGCGTGCTTGCTGGCGGAGTACAGAGCCATGAACGGCGCCGGGATCAGGCCCATCACCGAGCTGATGTTGACGATTCGTCCCGCCCCCTTCTGCCGCATGGCGGGCAGCACGGCCTTGGTCATGCGAATCAGCCCGAACAGGTTGACGTCGAAGAGGGACTTTGCCTGCTCCAGGGATGACTCCTCCGCACCGGCAACCAATCCCACCCCCGCGTTGTTGACCAGGAGATCGATGCGACCGGTCTTTTTCAGGACATCAGCGACCGCCGCCTTGACCGATTCGTCACTGGTGACGTCGCACGCCAGGTACTCGATGCCCGGCGACCTGGTTGCGGGAGGCCGCCGATAGGTGCCGAACACCCGATAGCCGGCCGCGTGAAGCGCGCGAGCGGTTGCCTCGCCGATCCCTCCCGATGCGCCCGTCACGATCGCCACGGGCCGACTCTGCTGCTCCTGACTTCCTGACATACCGCGCTCGCTTTCCGTTGAGGTGAACTAGCTACGCTATTTCCGTCATATGATGCTCATCATATTTCTGGACAAACGCGAACCGAAACCATCACATGAGATGTCAGCCTGTTGAAGTGAGGTGGTTCAGCGCCGCCTTGCGCAGCGCCTCGGAGAGCTTGGGGTCGTCCACGGCGCGGGCAAGGACCAGCGCACCGAGGGCGGTCGAGAGGGTGACAAGTGCGCGCTCGTGTGCCCCCGGCTGCCCCCAATCAGGCGACTGACGCGCGACCAGATCGATCATCTCCTTGATCCGGCGGGTGGCGGCCCGTCGCACCTTTGGCGCCTGGCGCGGCATTTCGGAGCCGAGCGCGGCGACAGCGCAGCCGCTCTCCCTGCCCTCGACATGACCCTTCGAGAGGTAGGCACTCAGCATGGCCTCGAGCGCCTTGTTGGGCGGTGCCTCAGAGGCCACCCGCGTCAGGAAGGCCACTGTATCGGCGCCGGCCCGGTCGGCCGCCTCGGCCAGCATCTCCTCACGCGAGTCGAAGTGAGCATAGAAACCTCCGTGGGTGAGGCCGGCCTCTTTCATGATGTCGGCCACGCCCGTGCCGCCATACCCGCTGCGCCGAATGGCGCGGGCGGCGGTCTCCACGATGCGCTCGTGGGTTGCTTCTTTGCGGCTGCGGTCTGGCGGTCTCCCGATGGCTGCGCTCATATGACGATTATCATATTACAATCGCGACTTGAGTGCAAGGGGTAGTTCTGAACGGCGGCATGATCGTTATCGTCGTGCTTGACGGTAAGGCAGGTTCAATGGGCCGCTCTACGAACAAGAACGGGCTGCCTGGGCAGCCCGTTTGTTTGAGATCTAGGAATCCGCGTGACGGTCGGTATTACATCGGCCCCACAACCGGCACCGGCGTCAGGCGGGGCGTGAAGGTGCCATCGCCAATCGCGCCACCGGAACCCCAGCAGTAGGCGCGGTCACCAGTGGTCACGCCACAGCTGTGGAACAGTCCAGCGCTTATCTGGGTCAGCACTAGACTGCCGCCGACTGCTACCGGGGTGAGACGGTTGTTTCGGGTACCATCTCCCAGTTGTCCCGTCTCATTGCGCCCCCAGCAGAATCCCCGGCCGGTCAGCGTTACGCCGCAGCTGTGCAGGTCGCCTGCGGTCACGTTGTCGAATCGGCGCAAGCCCGCGACCGCCCCGGGGGTCAACCGCTGAGCAGTGGTACCATCACCCAGCGCACCGTTGAAGTTGAGTCCCCAGCAGTAGGCGAGATTGCCGGTAGTCACCCCGCAGGTATGGTGGCCTCCCGCTTCCACCTGGCGGAACTGGCGTCCGCCGGAAACGGGGACCGGCTTCGTGCGGTTGACGGTGTTCCCAATGCCAAGCTGGCCGTTCTCGTTGAGTCCCCAGCAATAGACCTGGTCGGTTTGAGAGACACCGCAAGTGTGTTCGCCACCGCCGCTCAATTGGCGCCACTGAATGTCGCCCAGCACCCGGACAGGCCTCGCGCTCCCCCGGTCGGGCGTTGCGCTGCCGACAGTGGTGCCGTTGCCAAGCTGGCCATAAATGTTCTCGCCCCAGCAGAAGGCTACGTTCGTGCGGGTGATCGCGCAGGTGTGGGAATACCCCGCTCGCACTTGCCTGAAGCGGCGTCCTCCGACCACCTCGGCCGGGACCGCCACGCTGAAGTGGTCGCTGCCCTGGGTGCCGTTGCCGAGCTGGCCGAAGAAGTTCATCCCCCAACAGAAGACCCGGTCATCCAGGGTCACTCCACAGCTGTGCTCGTAGCCGAGGCTCACATGGCGGAAGCGGTGACCACCGATAACCTCCGACGGAGTTGTGCGGGAGGTGTTGATGAAGGTCGTACCGTCGCCCAGCTGGCCCTTGTCGTTGGCGCCCCAACAATAGGCCCGGCCCTCGGTGGTTACCCCACAGCTGTGAAAGGTCCCGGTGCTTACCTGGACAAAAGAGAGTGGCGCAGAGGCAGCAGCGAGCTCCGGGCTGGACTCGGGTGTGCTGGGAGCGAATTTCTCCTGATCGCAACCGAGGGCACCCGCCGCGAGGGACATGGTCAAGCAGGAGGCCAAGCGGTGAGCGATGTGTCTGATTTGCGGCTTCATCAGCAACTCCTTGGAAGAACCTGGTTTGTCCAGCCAACAGAGCTCCCCTTCACCCGTACATGAGCTTGGCTTTGAGCAGTCAAGTAGAGGTAAAGTGGGACCTGGCGGACACGAACAAACCGAGGTCGGAGGCAGCGGCATGCCGTACTTGCTGGCGCCTAGCACTCACTGACGCACGTAGCGCAAGTGGGTAGCAGCTGGGCCATCAACAACCCTGTCAATG
>DASUVR010000126.1:0-10804 GCA_036378855.1 Gemmatimonadales bacterium
CGGCCCTACTACATCTATATGGCCGACCAGGTGGCTGGGGCCGAGCACTTCCGGACAACCGTCCAGGCCGGAATCGAGATCATGCGGGCGCTCCGCGGCTGGACCAGCGGCCTGGCCATCCCCTACTTCGTGATCGACGCGCCCGGCGGTGGGGGCAAGATCCCGATTTTGCCGGAATACGTCGAAAGCATGACGGAGGATGAAGTGGTGCTCAAGAACTTCCGGGGCGAGCGTTATGTCTATCGGCAGCCGAGGGAAGAGGCTGGAGTCATTGAGTTGAAGAAGCCCCGAAAGCGCGCCGCCAGGAGAAAGACCGCGTAGACGGCTACGGCTCTACTCCAACGAAGCGAGGGATCCACCCAGGTCTCACGTAGCACCGGGCTGGATCCCTCGTTTCACTCGGGATGAGGTCCCACTCAATTACCTCGTACCTGGTTACCGCCCTTACCGCCCTTACCGCCCTACCGCCCTACCGCCGTACCGCCGTACCGCCGTACCGCCGTACCGCCGTACCGCCGTACCGCTCACCGCCTGAAGCTGCACTCCACTCCGCGGCTCGCCACCACCACCCCATTCGCGTTCAGTAACTGTCCGATCACGTCCGCGCCGGCTCGGGCCCGGATGAAATTCGCCGGGATCCGGGTTGCTCCCGGCTCGGTCTTGCTGTCGAAATCGAACTCGACCTCGTCACCGATGGCCCGCTTCAGGGCTGAGGTCACCGTGCCGCCTGCGGCTCGCACCCGCGCCCGGTATCTGGCGTTTCTCGGCGACACATTGTTGGCGTCCACCGAGACCTTGGAGCGATTGGTCCGGCGCTCGCAGGTCACTCGCAGCGTCGCGGCCAGGGCGCTGAGATTCTGCTGGGCCGCAGTGCTGGCTTCGGGTGTACCGGAAAATCCGGCGGAAGGAGTGAGGGTTTCGTTGTTGCAGGCACCGGCAGAAACGACCAGACCCGCCAGAATGATACGTCCAATGGTTTTCATCGCTTGCGTCTCCCGAATGAGATGGGTGGAGAGTTGCCTCCGCTGGTGAACGGGTTCTGTTCACGCAGCCCGAATGGGCAAGCGATGTACCTTTGGGGACCTCCAGGCTAAGTAATTACTCCCGAAGCTCTTCGTCTCGATTGTTTCGGATGGGCCCCTGCGCGTTTTGGTAGGGTCTGGAGCGAATCGGTACAACCATCGCTTCGTTTCCGTCGCTGGGACTCACCTTCCAATCCCTCAATCCGCTGGCCCACGAATACGGATCGATCTTCACGTCGGACAGCTTCTGGCTTACCGCTGCGATATTGGCCAGAGAGTAGAGGAAGATCGCGGGAGCATCGGTGTTCAGCGTGTCCATCGCCTCTCCCCAGAGCTCCTTGGACTTTCCGGCGCTCTCTTCCAGCGATGCCGCCTTCACCAGCGAATCAAAAATGGGATTTCCATAGTGGCCGTAGTTCAGCGCCGCCCAGCCCTCGCGGGTCCATTGATCCCGCAGTCCCCGGGGACTGGGCTCATCCAGATAGGCACCGATGTAGCTGTCGAAGCGCCCCTTGGCCAACCGCTCCTGAAACACAGGAAACTCAACGGTGGTAACCGTCGCCGGAACGCCGATCCGGCGCCAGGCCTCCTGAATGGCGACTGCGAGCTGCCTTCGGGTGGCGCTGGTGGCGGGAACCAGAATATCGATGCTTCGGAGCGGATGTCGCGTCTTGATGCGGTCGATTCTCTGTTTGGCCTGGGCGGTGTCGAACGGCAGCTGATGAATCCCGTCGTCCCAGATCCAGAGCAGCTGTGACATAGGTCCCGGTGGCGGCTTGGTTCCCCTGCCAAAGAGCGCGGTGGCCAGAGTCTGGCGGTCCACTGCCTGGGTCAGGGCTTGGCGCAGCTCGCGGTTGCCCAGCTGTGGATGGGGCCGCCCTTTGCCGTCGGCGACATTGAACGCGAGGAAGCCGTAGACTCCGGCAGGGTAGGTAATCAGCCGAAAGCTGGAGTCGCGGGCCACCCGAGCCGTCCGCTCCTTCGATCCTACCGTTTCCATCAGGTCGGCCTGGTGCGCCAACAGCAGATTGAGCGCGGCGTCGGGGTCAGGCGCGAAGCGCCAGAGCGCCCGTCGAATTGAGGGTTTTTCGCCCGTCCACGCCGTGTCGGCCGCAAGCATCAGGAAGCTGCCGCGGCTCCAGTTCTGAATCCGGTAGGGCCCGCTCCCGACGAGATGGGATATGCTGGTGTCAGCTTCCCACCGCTTCCTCGGGATCGAATCCCAGACATGCTTCGGCAACACTCGGACGTGATAGGTGGCGTCGTAGAACTGCTCCGGTGAGCGCTCGGTAAATCCCACCCGTACCGTGACGGAGTCCTCCGCAGTAGCCCTGACCTTACCGGCGAGATAGCTCTGGGCTCCTGAGGCCAGGGTCGAGTCGCTGAAGACATCGAAGGAGAAAACCACGTCCTCCGCCCGGACCGGCCGGCCGTCCTGCCAGCGGGCATTGGGGCGGAGGCGAAACCGCCAGTTCAGCGAGTCAATGCGCTCCCACCGCTCGGCGAGCCCCGGCCGGTACCCGCTCTGATCGACCGGAGAGCCACCCGGCGAGAGGTAAGCCAGCCGCTCGTAGATCTGGTCGCTGATATCCCGCGCCACCGTTTCGCTCACCAGCGGGGGAATCAGGGTTGATGGTTCACCGGTCGCGGCTATGACAACAGTCGAGCACTGGGGGCAATCCTTCCGCCGCTCGGCACAGCTTGCCAGCCACCCTCCGACCCATAAAACGAGCAGTGTCCTGAGCGCTGACCTCATGGTTGCCTCATATAAGGAAGACGGCTGGTGTGCATCAGCATGGAGCAGGCTGCATCGATATGTTACATGCGCCGCTGGCTCTATTCCGGGTAGCTTGAGCTAAGATCTTGAGACATCGCAGCATACAATATTGCCCTGACCGGCATATCCATTGCCCAGGGGGAGGGTCGTACCGTCCACTCACAAGGAGACTGTATGCCCCGCCTGATGAGCTGTGCTACCGCAGTCGCAGTGCTCGCCCTGGTGAGCGGGGCCTGTAGCGATGCCGGCCCCTCGAATATGGCGCAGGTGAGCTTCAATCTGGCTACCCAGCCGGCTCCTGCCGCCATGAAAGGTGCAGCCTTTGCCGATGTCGGCGCCCCGGAGACCTTCACCGACGGCAGTAACACACTGGTCATAAACCAGGTGGAGCTGGTTCTCCGCGAGATCGAGCTCCGGCGTGCCGGGGCCACCAGCGAATGCACCGGTGTCTCGGATGATTGTGAGAAGCTGGAAGTGGGGCCCGTCCTCTTGGACGTGCCGCTCGGTACGCCTGGAGCCGCCCGAACCTTCAGCGTCGAGCTTGCTCCCGGATCTTACGACAAGGTGGAGTTCGAGTTGCACAAGGCCTCCAGCTCGGATGATGCCGGCTTCATCGCGGCGCACCCGGAAATTGCCGATGCGAGTGTGCGGGTGACCGGCACGTACAACGGGGTGGACTTCGTCTACGCCGGCCGGTTCGACAGCGAACAGGAGTTCGATCTGAATCCCCCGCTGGTCGCGAACGAGACCGGCGGCACGGACCTGACCCTGTTCGTGGACCTGGATAAGTGGTTCCGTGACTCCAGCGGTGCGCTGATCGATCCCGCCACGGCCAACGCCGGCCAGCCGAATCAAGGTATCGTGGAGCAGAACATCAAGAGTGCGGTGGATGCCTTCGAGGATGAAAACCATGACGGAAGGGACGATGGTCCGAACCACCAGTAACCAGGACATAACCGAGAGCGAGCGGTGACCGAGCAGAAGTGGTCCATCGCGGTGGTGCAGCTCTCGGACAGCTTTCGAACCACGCTGAGCGACCTGGCCCGGGATCTCCGGGCCAGCGTCGTTGCCTGGAGCCCTGATGGATCGGGACAGAGTATTCCGGCCGGAACCTCGGTACTGATCGTTCTGGCGGGCGGCACGGAGAGCGCAGCCCTCGATGTCCTCGATGGTTTGCCCGAAGGAGTACCCCGCTACGTGGTCGGCGCCTCGCAGGATCACCGAATAGCGGCAGCAGCGGTGCAGCGAGGAGCCCGGGATTACTTCGCACTGCCGGACGACCTCGAGATCCTGCGCCGCTCGCTGGAGCGGGAGGCCCGCGAAGTCGAGGGACGAATGGCCGCGGGAAAGTTCGCCGAGGTGGAGCGCCGAGCGCATGGCTTCGACACGATCCTGGGCCGGAGCTCGGCCCTTCGCCAGAGCCTGCAACAGGCGGCACGGGTCGCCGAGCATCGGGATGTCACTGTGCTGATTGGGGGCGAAACCGGCACCGGAAAAGAGCTGGTGGCCCGGGCCATTCATTACGAGAGCCCCCGCGGTGCCGAGCCGTTCGTGGAGGTGAACTGTGCCGCCATTCCGGCAAATCTGCTGGAGAGCGAGCTCTTCGGTCACGAGAAAGGCGCGTTCACCGGAGCGGCGTCGGCCAAACCCGGGCTGTTCGAGCTGGCCCACGGTGGGACGCTCTTCCTGGACGAGGTCGCCACCTTGCCGCTCGAGCTCCAGCCCAAGCTCCTCCGGGCCTTGGAGAGCCGGGAGATCCGGCGGGTAGGTGGCCAGCAGACCAGACAGGTGGACGTACGGGTCGTTGCCGCTACCCACACGGATCTGAGAACGGCTGTGAATCAGGGCCAGTTCCGCGAGGATCTCTATTACCGCCTCAACGTGGTGGCGCTGACGCTGCCGCCGCTACGGGATCGCGAAGGTGATGTCGAGCTTCTGGCGGAGACATTCATCAGCCGCATCGCCACCAGCTATGGCCTGCCGGTGCCTCCGCTCACCCCTGAGCTGCGAGCCGCCCTGCGGGAATACCGCTGGCCCGGCAATGTGAGGGAGCTCAGGAATTCGGTCGAGCGTTCGCTGGTGCTGTCGCCCCGGGGAACGCTTCGGCTGGAGGAGATGGGGCTGAGACAGGACGCGGTCAGATCCGAGGGAGCGCTGCCATTTCCCGCTACTCTCGCCGTTCTCACCCGGGCTGCGGCAGTCGCCATGCTCCAGCTGACTGAAGGCAACAAGAGTGCCGCTGCCCGACGGCTGGGGATCTCCCGCCCAAGGCTGCAGCGTCTCCTGGACGGAACCGATGACAGCAACGGAAACTGACGCCCCCTGGGCTACTTCTCGGGAGAATTCCATGCGTGTTGTTCCCCATCTTATCCCGCTGGCTCTGCTGCTGGTCGGCTCGGCCTGCTCTGACTCGACCAGCAGTCCGGGAGACGGTAACCGGCCATCCACCGAGCTGAACATCGTGCGGGTCGATCCCACCAGCCCGCCCCTGCTCAACCCCGACACCAGCTTCTACGCCGTGCAAGGGGAAGACCGTGAGGTGCGGATCTCGTTCCAGGCCGCGGGCGGTGAAGGGGAGGAATTCTTTCGCCTGAGGGTGCGACCCGGCTCGCTGCAGGCACGTCCGGACGGCACCCCGATTGCCCCGGGCGACTCGGTGCTGATCACGGTTCACGTTGTGGACCCGGCCCGAATTCTCTTCGAGCTGGAGCCCTCCGGCCTGACCTTCAATTCGGCGGAGCCGGCCGAGCTGAAGATCCACTACAATCACGCCGATCCCGACTTCAATGATGACGGATCGGTCAACCTGTTTGACGACCAGATCAAGAATCAGCTGGCCATCTGGCGGCAGGAGACGCTCAACGATCCGTTTGTGAAGCTGGGGTCCGTCAACGTCGAGGAATCCGAGGAGATCAATGCCGACATCCTCGGGTTCACCCGGTATGCCATCGCGTACTGACCGGCAGGTCATCTGATGGCTGTTGCCCAGGCCCTTCGCGCGCTGCTGGCTGAGGGACGCTTTCAGGATGCCCTGGAGCGGTACCGCGAGCTCGGCTCGGCTCCCGACAGTCGCTGGCCCGATGTCCAGCTTCTCGCGGCAACGGCCGCGACTCGCCTCGGTGACCTCGATCGGGCCACGACACTGGCCGTCGAGTCGCTGGTGCAGTTCCGGACCCGGGGCGATTCGGACGGCCGAATGCGGGCGCTCAATCTCCTGGGCGCCATCCACTGGGAGCGAGGCCGGATCGCCGATGCAGAGCGCTGCTTTGCCGAGGCTCTCGGCCTGGCCCGGCAGCTGAATGACAGCCTGCTGCTTGCCCGCACCAGTAACAACCTGGCATCTGTCGCCCACCTCCAGGGAAGGTCAGACCAGGCCGCCGGGCTCTTCCGGGAAGCGTTGCTGGCCTATCACCGGCTGGGCGACAGGAGAGGCACCGCGGAGACCTACCACAATCTCGGCTTTGCCTATCGGCAGGCCGGAGAGTGGCGCGAAGCGGAAGGCGCCACCGCCAACGCCGTGCGCCATGCCGAACTGGTGGGAGAGCCGGCGCTTCTGGCTCTGGTTCTCGGTGCGAAGGCCGAGTTGAGCGTCGAACGCAACGACACCGATCTCGCCGAGCGTGAGTTGGAACGCGCAGTGCACTACGCCGCCCAGGCTGGGGACGTAGTCGGGCGGGCCGAAGTGCATCGGGTCCAGGCCCTCAATTCGCTACACCGGGGAGCCTGGGAAGTGGCGCTCTTCCACGCCGAGACCGCCCGAGCCGTGGCGGTAGAGCACGACAGCGCCCTTCTGGCTGCAGAGTGTGCCGGGATTGCCGCCCGGGCTTTCAAGGCGATGGGAAAGACGGAGGAGGCGCAGGACCGGCGGGAGCGGGCGGAGGCGGGATTTCGCCAGCTGGGAGCCACGTCCCTGCTGGAAAGACTGCAGCACGACCTTGGCGACTAAGCCGCCGCGGACATTCTCCCGATCGAGCGAAGGAAGGCCTCGAAGATGTCGGGCCGCCACCAGGTGCGGCACTCCTGCATCCGGCCAATGGCATCGGCGACTGGCAGCGCGCCGCGGTAGCTCCGGCTGGTAGTCAGCGCATCGAACACGTCCACGATGCAGATGATCTGCGCATTGACCGGGATCTCGTCGCCCTTGAGCCTGTCGGGGTATCCGGTTCCGTCGTACTTCTCGTGGTGCCAGCGGATGATTGGCTTGATATCCCAGGGAAACTCCACCGTCGCGAGCAGCTCGAGCCCCCACACCGGGTGCATCTGAATCACCCGGAACTCCTCCGGGGTGAGCGAGCCCGGCTTGTTGAGAATCTCGTGCGGCACCCGGACTTTGCCCAGGTCGTGCAGGTACGCGCCGATCCGGATCGTGGTCTGCTGCTGCTCGTCCAGGCCCAGCTCGCGCGCCACACCAAGGGCGTAATCGGCCACTCGCTCGCAGTGACCGAAAGTGTAGCTGTCCGATGATTCAATCGATTGACCCCATTCCCGAACGACGGCGAAGTAGGTCTCTTCGAGCTTGAGCACCTTGGTCGAGACATCTACCAGGTCCACCCGGGCATCCAGCCGCCCGAACAGCCGGTGGGCCGCGTTCAGCAGCTTCAGTGCCTCCTGGTTCCGCCCCATGCTCTGGTAGAGCAGGGCCAGTTCCCGAGAGGCTTCCGCCTCGCTCAGAATCGAGCCGGTGCTTACCGCTAAGTCCACCGCAGAGCGAAGCCTGGACTCGGCCAGCGCATGCCGGCCGGTTTCCCGGTACACTCGTCCGATCAGCTTGTACGCGTCGGCCTTGTCCAGCCGTGAGCCCACCTGATCGAAGATGCCGAGCGCGGCCTCAGCATTCTGCCGGGCCTGCTCGTAGTGCTGCCGGGCCAGGTACACCTCAGCGTGGTTCAGCAGCCCCAGCCCCTGGAGGTGGACGTCTCCGATCGACTTGGCCATGTCGAGGCTGCGGCGGAAGTAGCGGTCGGCATCGTCCCACAGCTCTCGGTCTGCGCTCACCATGCCCAGATTGTGATAGGCAATGGCGCAGCCTCGGTCATCGGCGATGCTCTCGAAGGCGCCCAGGGAGCGCTGGTAGTGTGCCAGGGCTTCGGCCAGAGCGCCCTGGATATTGGCCAGAATGCCCAGGTTCTGCTCGGTACGTCCCCGTAGCTCGGCGCTGGCTCCGCCCAGCTCGAGGGCGCGGTAGAACTTCTCCCTTGCCTGCTCGATGGCGCCGGCCTCGAAGTCGAACCCCGCAAGAGCGTTGAGGGCTTCGGCGGCCAGTACCGAATCGGCCATGGCCAGGCCGGTCTCGTAGCTCCTCTGGCAAAGCGACCGAGCCGTCTCGGCTTCATTCCGGTGGTGGTGAACCACTCCCAGCCGGCGCAGTGCCTCAGCCAGCACACCACGCTCGCCGGTGCGTTCGGCCGCCTCAATCGCGGCAGTATAGCAATGCACCGCATCGTTCATGGCGCCGGTGCGTTCGTGGGCCCGGCCCAGCTGCAACAGCTCGGCGGCGGAGGCCGGCTCCGCCGAAGGCTGCAGGTTGGGGGGAACACGCTCGCCAGGGCTCTTCATTACCAGGCACCGGGTTACGGGGGAAAGAGTCGATTCCGCATGTTGAGCTACTCGGGGTGTGGACCACCCACCTATAGTGTCGGACATTGCCGCAATTCTTGTAGCTCGGACTGAAGTACGGGGGGGCCAGCTAGGCGAGACTCTCCTCCAACTGGTTGATCCGAGAAGCGACGTCGACCAGGTCGCGCCGGGCGTCGAGCCGGCCAAACAGGGTGCGAGCCATGTTCAGATAGGCCAGCGCCTCCTGCCCCCGGCCCATGGCCTGATAGAGCAACGCCATTTCCCGCGCCGCCTCCGCCTCGCTCAGAATGGAGCCGGTGCTGGTCGCCAGCTCCATGGCGCTCCGGAGCCGCGATTCCGCCTGAGGATAGCGGCCGGTCTCCCGATAGGTGCGGCCGATAACCCGGTAGGCATCTGCCTTGTCGATATGGCTGCCGAGCTGATCGAAAATACCCAGCGCCGATTCGGCGCTATGCCGCGCCTGGTCGTAGTCCTGCCGGGCCAGGTGAACCTCGGCATAATTCAGTAGTCCCAGGGCCTCCAGGTGGATATCACCCAGAGCCCGGGCGATTCCCAGGCAAAGCCGGTAATAGCGATCGGCGTCATCCCACCGCTCACAGTCGGCGCTCACCATCCCCAGATTGTGATACGCAATGGCGCAGCCGCGGTCGTCCCCGATGCTCTCGAACGAGAGGAGCGACTGCCGGTAATGCGCCATCGCGTCCTCGGAGTCGCCCTGGACGTTGGCTAGAATGCCGAGGTTCTGCTCGGTGCGGCCGCGCAGATGAGCGCTCGATCCGCCCAGTTGCAGGGCCTCCTGGAATTTTTCCCTGGCCGACAGCATGGAGCCGCTCTCCAGATCGAACCCGGCGAGCGCATTCAGAGCCTCCGCCGCCAGCACCGAATCACCCAGATCCACGGCGATCTTGTGGCTCCGCTCGCACATCTGTCGGGCCAGAATCGGCTGGCTCCGCCGATGATGCACGATCGCCGAGCGGCGCAACGACTCGGCGACAATGGCCCGCTCGCTCGCCCGCTCGGCCGCCTCGACCGCCGCGCTGTAGCACTGCAGCGCCTCGGCCATGCAGCCGCCCAGCTCATGGGCGCGACCTTCCCTCAGGAATTCCGCGGCCCGGGTGGAACCCTTCTCTTCGCTCCACCGGGCCAGCGGAAACGATCGCAGTCTGTTTCTCACGTCAGTAGGCCACGGCGTAGCGGGAGAAGTGCTCGATCGGACTGACCACGGTCTTGCTTTGCGACCTATCGTCCGATCTGAGCTGCTCCAGAATGCTGAGCCGCTCGGTGGTGTAGACGATACTCTTCGGAGCCGACGTAGAGACGCAGTTGTCGTAGCTCATGGTGAGCGTGGCCGGCTGGGCAAAGGTCAGCCCCTCCGGACTGAAGCGCACCGAGTTGGTGGCGTCGGTAACCTGCTCCGCAACAATGGTGACGTCCTTCGACAGCGCCCCGCTCGGGATCTCGAGGGTGTGACTCCCGACCTTGATCTTGGCACCCCTGGGGCCCACTACCTTGGTCACGCTGACATACCGCTGCGGATCGCACTGAAGCAGGTTGAAGGTGACGATAGTGGGGATGACAGTCACGCTGCCGAACTGAGGCACAGCCGGCGCGTCGTTGGGCCCCAGGTCTCCGGTGGTGCAGCTCACCCCCAAGCCCAGCGACAGCAAGATCGCGAGCAGTGGCCGTTTGCCATGAAAGGTCATAGGACCATCCTGAGGCCGAGAGTCAGAGAGACCATGAAGCCCGGAACCATGACGACCATCGACATGGCCCGGGCGGGAGTGCTACCGATCAATACGCCACCGCGTACCGGGAGAAGTGGTCGATTGGAGCGCTGACGGTACGCGAGCGGAACAGGTCGAGCGACCGCAAGACCTCCAGGACTTTGAGCTGCTCGTCGGTGTAGACGATCTTCTTCTGCAGCAGCACCAGCGCGCAGTTCTGGTAGTTCATGGTGAGTACCGCGGGCTTCTGGAACCGCAGGCCCTCGGGGCTGAAGCGCACCGAGTTGGTCTTTCCGCGCACCTGTTCCGCCGTAATCCTGACTCGCTCGGTCAGGGCCCCCTGGGGAACCAGGAGCGAGTTCCGCCCCACGGTAAGGAGCCCACCCTCGGGTCCGATCGTTTCAGTATCGCTGTCGTAGGGCAGGGGCGAGCAGGTGAGCAGGTCGGTCACCGAGCCCAGCGTTCCCACCACCGAACTGGTCAGATCGTCCACGGTGTTGGTGAGACCACCGGTGAGATCGCCGATCAGGCCAAACTGAGGCTGCGGCTGATCCGACGCCGCCACCGGAGCCTCGGTGAGCGCCGTATCGCTCGAGGTACAGCTCACCCCGGCAAGGAGCAGCAGCGAAAATCCAACTGCGGAGAATCTGCGAGTCCAACTCATAGATCCACTCCAGGCGAGGGTGAGCGGTGTGCGACGATAC
>DASUVR010000127.1:0-10542 GCA_036378855.1 Gemmatimonadales bacterium
GCCGGCGCTCTTCTCGTTCAACAATCCCCGGGGGGCCTGTGCCCACTGCAACGGCTTCGGCGCTGTGCTCGAGTACGACGAGTCCCTGATCATCTGCGACCCGCAGAAGAGTCTGGCCGAAGGCGCCATCGATCCCTGGACCAAGCCAAGGTACGAGTCTCGCCGCCGCATTCTGCTCGACCATGCCCGCTCGATTGGCGCCGATCCCACCAAGCCGTGGTCCAAGCTGAAAGTCGCTCAGCGCCGGGAGCTGCTCTACGGCCGCAAAGGCCGGTTCGTCGGGATCTTTCCTTTTCTCAAAGGGCTCGAGGAGAAGCGCTATAAGCAGTACATCCGGGTCTTCCTCCGCCAGTATCAGCTGGCCAAAACCTGTGAAGACTGCGGCGGCAGCCGACTGAACCCCGACGCGCTGGCGATCCGGATCGGCCAGGACACTATCGGATCGGTGGCCGCGCGGTCGCTCGATGCCATTCACCAGTGGGTTCGCCAGCTCACCCTCACCGATACCGAGCGCGAGATAGCCCAGCTGATCGTGGATCAGCTCGACGCCCGGCTCGGCTTTCTCTGTGACGTCGGGCTGGGATACCTGACGCTCGACCGGCAGACCCGAACCCTCAGCGGCGGAGAGGCGCAGCGCATCTCGCTCTCCAACGCGCTCGGCTCCCATCTCGTGGATACCCTGTATGTGCTGGATGAGCCTTCGGTGGGTCTGCATCCGCGGGATACCGATCAGCTGCTCGCGCTGTTGCGCCGGCTGCGCGATGCGGGCAACACTGTGCTGGTGGTGGAGCACGATCTTGCCGCCATTCAGCAGGCCGATTTCATGCTCGAGCTGGGGCCAGGGTCGGGAGAGCATGGAGGAAAGGTGGTCCATTCCGGTCCGGTGCACACGGCGCGGACATCGCTCACCGGACAGTATCTCACCGGCCAGAAACGCATCGCGGTGCCCAGCGTCCGCCGGCCGGCCGGACCGCAGTGGCTCCGCGTACGGGGCGCCACCCTGCACAATGTGCAGGACGTGGACGTGGACATCCCCCTGGGCACGCTCACCGCAGTTACCGGCGTCTCCGGCTCGGGCAAGAGCACTCTGCTCCATGACGTGATCTACCGGCAGCTGGAAGCCCGGCTCCGGGGAGAACACTCGGCAAAGTCTCACCTGGGCGAGCCGGTGGGACAGGTGCGGTCGCTCACCGGCTGGGAGTTTCTCCAGGACGTCCTCCTGGTGGACCAATCACCCATCGGCCGCTCGCCCCGGTCCAATCCGGTCACCTACATCCGGGCATTCGACGAGATCCGCGAGCTCTTTGCGGCCCAACCACTGGCCCGGCAGCGGAAATACAACTCGGCCACATTTTCCTTCAACCTGGCGGGTGGCCGGTGCGAGTCGTGTGAGGGTGCCGGGCACGTTCAGGTAGAGATGGTCTTTCTGGCCGACGTGTTCGTCCCCTGCGAGGCCTGCGGCGGCTCCCGCTATCGCCCGGATGTGCTCGACGTGAAGATCCAGGGCCGCTCCATTCACGACGTGCTGCAGTGGACGGTAGACGAGGCGGTCACCCGCTTCCGGCATCAGCCTCGCCTCGGCGCCGCGCTCTGGCAGCTGCAGCAGGTCGGATTGGGGTACCTCCGGTTGGGACAGCCCGCCACAACCCTCTCCGGCGGCGAGGCCCAACGGTTGAAGATTGCCCGCGAGCTGCTGCAGGCCGGCAAGCGCGACGGCCGCAGGCTCTACATTCTGGACGAGCCCACCACCGGCCTCCATCTGGACGATGTGCGGGTGCTCATCCACGTGCTCGACCGGCTGGTTGATGCCGGCCACACGGTGGTCATCATCGAACATCACATGGACGTAGTGAAACGAGCAGACTGGGTGATCGACATGGGGCCGGAGGCCGGTGCAGCGGGGGGTCTCGTGGTGGGCCAGGGCACTCCGGAGGAGATCGCCGAGCTGCGAAACTCCCACACCGGCCGGTATCTCCAGCCTCTGCTTGCCCCGGCGGCTTCGGTGTTGGTCGGATAAACTGCTGGTGGGCGTCAGCCCTTCGTCATGGGAACTGGACCGGGCTCATCTGCACCTTGCAGCTCCCGGGCGGCCCCCTGGATCAGCTCCCAGGCCTCATCCACATGTTGCCTGGCGGTCAGCCGCTGCCCAATGACCATTCGGATCACGAACCTTTCATCCAGCTCGGTGTGGGTCAGGTGCACTCGGCCGCTGGCGTTCACCCGCCTCAACAATTCCCGATTGAGCTGATCGAGCACCAACGGATCCCTCGCCGATGGGGGATGGAACCGGAAGCACACCAGACCGAAAGGGACCGGCGCCACCAATTCGAAATTGGAACTGCGCCGGATCCGCTCTGCCAGCTCCTGGGCCAGCGCGATATGGCCCCTGACCATGGCGCGAAGCCCCTCGACTCCGTAGCTCCGTAACACGAACCAGATCTTCAGCGCGCGAAATCTGCGCCCCAGCTGAATTCCCCAATCCCTGAAATTCACCACCTGCTGGTCCTGCGCGGTGCGCAGGTACTCGGGAGTTATGCTGAAGGTGCGGAGCAGGGCCTGCCGGTCGCGAACGTAGTAGGCGCTGCAATCGAAGTTGACCAGCATCCACTTGTGCGGGTTGAACACCAGGCTGTCCGCCTGCTCCAGGCCATCGAAGTAGTGCCGGAGCTCGGGAACGATTGCCGCCGTCCCGGCGTACGCCGCGTCCACGTGCAGCCAGATGCCATGGCGACGGCACACCGCTCCGATGGCCGGCAGCGGGTCAACCGCGGTGGAAGAGGTCGTCCCGATCGTGGCTACCACGCAGGCGGGACGAAGACCCGACGCGAGGTCGGCCGAGACCACGTCGGCCAGCGCATCCGGCCTCATGGCGTACTCGGTATCCACCGGGATCAGGCGCAGCTGATCCAGTCCATAGCCGGCCAGCCGTACGCCCTTGATGACCGAGGAGTGGGCTTGGGCCGAGGCGTATACCGTGAGCCGGCCTACATCAGCCATTCCGTGCTCCCCGGAGGCGTATCCGCTCGACCGCTCCCGCGCGGAGAGCAGGGCCACCAGGGTGGCGGTCGAAGCGGTATCCTGGATCACCCCGACGAACGTTTCGGGCAGCCCCAGCATCTGCCGCAGCCAATCCATGGTGACCTGCTCCAGCTCGGTTGCGGCGGGTGAGGTTGCCCACGACATGCACTGGGCCCCGAGCGTGGCAGTGAGCATCTCGGCGAGAATGGACGGCGGGCTGTTGTTACCGGGGAAATAGGCAAACCACCCAGGGTGGTTCCAGTGGGTCATCCCGGGCATCACGATGGATCGGAAATCGGCAAAGAGCTGCCCGAACGGCTCGCCCCGCTCCGGCGGTGAGGCCGGAAGCCGGCGGGCAATGTCACCCGGCTCGACGCCGGGAGTTACTGGAAGCTTCGACACCCCGTCGAGATAGTCGGCCATCCAGTCGACCAGCTCATGCGCGTGCCGCCGGAATTCATCGGGTTGCATACTGGATGGTGAACTACTTTACAGCCCATGGCAATCTCCGGGCGCCTTCCTCGTTCTCGCTCACTGCGTTCGTTTCAGTCCCTTCGACTCTCCAGTGGCCTTGCCTGGATGGCGCTGGCCCAGCTGTTCTTTGCCGGCATGAACATCTGTACTCGTCTGGGCGCGAGAAATCTGTCCTGGGCCGAGGTCGCCTCCGCGCGATTTCTGGTGGGCGGCATCATGGCGGCCGGTCTGGGATGGTTTCGAGGGAGCTCACTTCGGGTGGGAGACCAGCCGGCGGCATGGCGCCGCAGCATCTATGGGACACTGGCCGCGATCTGCGCCTTCTACGCACTCGCGTCCAGCCGAATTGCGCTGGGCGACGCAGCGACTCTGGGTGCGACTGCCCCGATCTTCGTCGTGCTGTTTGCCGGGCCGCTGCTGGGAGAACGCGTCAGCGCGGGCGAGCTGCTGGCGGTCGCCCTGGGCTTTACCGGAGTGATCGCGGTAATGCGGCCTTCCTTTGCGCTGGCCGGGCCCGTGGCCGCCATCGCGACGATTGGAGCCATGTTCTGGGCTCTGGCCATGATCTGGCTGCGAAAGATGGGGCCGGGAGAGAGCCACGAAGCAGTGGTGCTCCACTTCTCCCTGGTGGCGCTGGTCACCTTCATCCTGCTTGCCCTGCCCCAGTGGCGCTGGCCCAGCTGGACCGATTCGGCCTTTCTGCTTGGCGCCGGCCTTGGCGGCGGACTCGGCCAGGTCACCATGACTCGAGCCTATTCCCTGCATCGTGCCGCACCCGTCAGTGCTCTTTCCGCTCTCAGCCTGGTGCTCACCTATGCTCTGGCCTTGCCGGTGTTCGGCGACCGGCCGACGGCATGGCAGGTGGGCGGATCATTGCTGGTGGTGGGCGCGAGCGTGCTCCTGGCAGTAAGTCACGATCGGCTCGAGGCACCGGTCGGGGCCTGAGGCTGACTCATGTATGTTTGACTGATGGCTGCACCTGCACCCGCGGCACACCTCGCTCGCGCCGATGGCCTGACCTACGATCCCGACGTCGCCTGCAGCCACCTGATTCAGGCCGATCCGCGGTTGGGAGCGCTGATGAGCCGCGCCGGTCCATTCACCATGCGTCCCCAGCCCACCCAAAGCCTCTTCTCGGCGTTGATGCGGTCGATCGTGTACCAGCAGCTCACCGGGAAGGCTGCAGAGACCATACTGGGCCGGGCGATTCAGGCCTGCGGACCCGCCCGGTTTCCTACTCCGAGACAGGTCCTGGCGGTTCCCCCCGAGCGTTTGCGCCAGGCCGGCCTCTCCACCGCCAAGACCGCTGCGGTACGCGATCTCGCCGCCAAGACTCTGGACGGAACCGTTCCTTCCCTCGCCCGCATCCGCCGGATGGAAGACGAGGAGATCATTCAGCGCCTTACCCAGGTTCGCGGGATCGGTCGCTGGACGGTGGAGATGCTGCTGATGTTCCGCTTGGGCCGTTCCGACGTGTTCCCGGTAACCGACCTCGGAGTTCGCAAGGGCTTTGGGCTGGTGTTTGTCCGGGGCAAGCTGCCGGATCCGGCAACCATGCAGCGGCGCGGCGAGCGATGGCGGCCCTATCGCAGTGTGGCCAGCTGGTATCTCTGGCGGGCACTGGAGTTGTGACCTTCGTCTCTTCGCTTCGCGGCCTTACGCTGGTGGACCGGGCGGCGCGCCCTTTGAAGCGGGTCCGCGAGACCTGGAAGGCGGCTCGCGCGGTGCAGACTGTTTCGCCACTACGATCTGGATCAGTACCCCTATTACTGGTACCGGTTGTTCGAAAAGCACATCCGGGTGCCCTCTGCTGGGTACGAGTACAAACGATCATCGCTCGAGATGGACATCCGCGGATCATTGCCGCAGTCTTCAAGTTGCAGCCACTCTGTGAAAGCCTTCGCCGACACCGCACCTCGGGAGACTCATGAGCGCACAGGCAACACCGATCGCCACTGGTGAAGAGGAGCGGTACCGGCGCAAGACCGCTGCATCGGGCCGGTTCTTCGTCGAAGCACGACAGTACATGCCCGGCGGCGACTCGCGCAGCACCCTCTTTTATCCGCCCTATCCGGCGGTGATGGAACGGGGAGAGGGATGCCGGCTGGTGGACCTCGATGGGAACAGTCTGCTCGATTTCACCGGCAATCACTCGGTGCTGATTCACGGGTACGCGCATCCGGTAGTCATGGAGGCCATCGAGAGGCAGCTCCGGAAGGGAACCTGCTTTCCCGGTTCCAGCGAGCCTCAGCTCGAGTTTGCCCGGCTGATCTGCCAGAGAATCCCCTCAGTCGAGCGGATCCGCTTCACCAATTCAGGGACCGAAGCCTCGCTGAACGCCATCCGGGCAGCGCGGGCATTTAGCGGCCGGAAGAAAATCGCCAAGGTCGAAGGCGGCTATCATGGCACCGCCGATGACGTGATGGTCAGCATTCATCCGTCTGCCATTGAGTCGGGACAGCGCTCCCGGCCCCGGGCCACCGCTCACGCGAAGGGGTTGCCTCCGGAGGTCGTGGGTAATGTGGTAATCGTTCCGTTCAATGACGTGGATGCGGCAAGGCAGGTCATCGAGGCGGAAGCAAGCGAGCTCGCAGCCGTGGTGGTTGAGCCGCTGCTCGGCTCAGCCGGAATGATTCCAGCGGAACGGGCGTACCTCGAAATGCTGAGGGATGTTACCCAACGGTTGGGTATTCTCCTGGTCCTCGACGAGGTGGTGAGCCTGCGGGTGGCCTACGGCGGAGCCCAGGAGTATTTCGGCGTCACCCCCGATCTCACCATCTTCGGCAAGATGATCGGCGGGGGTTTTCCGCTGGGCGCTTTTGGTGGCCGCGCGGACATCATGGCGCTGTTCGACCCGTCAGCCGGACGGCCGGCAATACCCCATCCGGGCAGCCACAATGCCAATCCGATCGGAGTCGTTGCCGGAATGGCTACCCTCGAGCTGCTCACCCGGCCCGTGCTCGATCGCCTCAACACTCGCGCCGAGGCGTTCCGGAAGTATCTGGCCGAGGCGTTTGCAGTGGCCGGCGTGCCAGTACAGATAACCGGGCTTGGCTCTCTCTTCGCCATGCATCTAACCGGTCAGCCGGTGCGGAGCTATCGGGACACGATTGCAAGCAACACCAATCTCCGCCACCAGATTTTTCTCGGCCTCTTTAACGAAGGCATCCTGATCGATCCGCGGGGGGTGGGCAACCTCTCGACCGTGCTCGGCGAAGACGAGATCCAGCAGTTTGGGCACGCGCTGAGAGCCGTATTCGACAGAATCAAGGCGGACTGAGCGCCCGACTTGACACCGCGTTTCCTGTTCGGTTTTCTTTCGGGTGCGGGGCAGGAAAGACTCTCAGCAAGGAGAACGCGATGTCTGGCAAGTCTGATAAAAGGCAGAATACGCCGCGGGATCAGTCCAACAGCATCAAGGACCCGGACGACTGGACCACGGGTGAAGAGCCTATGACCGGAGCGCAGGAGTCCTACCTGCATACCTTGGCGACTGAGGCAGGGGAAGAGGTAGAGGAGGAGCTCACCAAGGCGGAAGCCTCGAAGAAAATCGACGAGCTCCGCCACAAGACCGGCCGAGGAGAGAGCTGAGCCGGATTTAGGGGTTCGGCCGGTTGAGCAGTTTGGCTACGTCCTGCGGCGTGAGTCCCACCTCTTGAAGGATCTGTTCCGTGCTCGGCCGGCTGAAGTCCTCTCGCCGGGCTTCGAAGATCAATTCATGAGCGTGGGGCCCGTCCAGCGCCTGCTGCTGCCGCAATACCCATCCGCTTTCGTCCACAAACAACCGCAGAGCGTGGTCTAACGACTCGAACGCATTCTCGCTCCAGCAATGGTCTCGTGGATGCCAGAATCGCGTCAACAGCACCGCGCCGTGAGGAACCTTCTCGCCTTCCCGAGGCGACCGGGTCATCACTACCACCCAATGCACCCGTCCGGAGCGGGGTGAGCCCAGGATCTCAGGGGCGGTTTCAACCGCGGGTACCGGCTCAGTCACTCAGCACCTCCGCCAGCCGCGAGCTCGTACTCGAGCGCTCGGCAAAGACTCTGACTGCCGCCAGCAGCGGCACTGCCACGAACGCCCCCGCGGCCCCCCACAGGAACCAGCCGATCACCACGATGATCAGAACGGCCAGGGGATTCAAGCGTAAGCCGCTGCCGTAAGCAAACGGGCTTACCAGGTTGTTCTGTATGCTCGAGATGGTGATATAGGCCAGCGGAGGCAGGACGATCTGCCCTATGCTGTCGAAGGCCGCAAAGGAAGCGATCGTGATCAGACCCACCATGATCAGGGCGCCGATATAGGGGAGGCATTCCAGCAGGAACGTCAGCACTCCCCAGAGGATGGGGGATGGCATGCCCAACGCCATGAAGACCAGTGCTACCACTACCGCCTGTCCCCCGCTCAGCAAGAGGGTCACCACCAGATATCGACGCACCACCGATTCAGCCTGGGACACGGTCTCCTCGCGAGTCCCTGTCTTCTGCGGTGGCATCAGCAGCGCGATCTTCCGGCTCAGCAGATCGCCCGTCGCAAGCACCACGAACACGATTACGACCGTTTGGAGCAGCGTGCTCAGGATCCCAGCCGTGGTTGCGAACACTCGGCCTACGATCGGAGAAACCAGTGATCCCCCGGCGGCGGGGGGCGCCGGTGCCTTTTGAGTTTTCTGCTGGCCCGGTTTCGCCTGCTCGGCTCCTCCAGTGACTTCTTCTTTGGCCTTTTCGACGGCTTGGGAGACCTGTTTAATCGGCCTTCTCAGCTTCTCGATCTTGCCTCGGGCGGCAGAAAGGGTCTGGGGAGCGTCGCGCATCCATCCTCTGAGCGGGCCGGCCAGGAAGTATCCTCCGGCGCCCAGCAAGCCCAGAATGCCCAGGGTTACCAGCGTTGCCCCGACGGCATCTGGTACATGGATCCGGGAGAGCAGCTGAACGACGGGACGAACCAGCGACGTCATCATCAATCCCAGGGCAATGGGAATGAAGACCTCCTGGCCCAGGTACAACGCGGCAGCCCCCGCAATGGCAGCGAGTATGGTCAGGCTGGTAGAGCGCGAGGTCACGGGTTCAGCTCCTGTCATCTCGAATGATGGCGTAGACTACCACGTCTTCGTACGCTCCCCACTTTCTCACCCGCTGGCGCAGGAGCCCTTCGCGCAACATTCCCGCGGCCTGCAGCACCTTCCCCGCCGATGGGTTGCGGACCATATGATGGGCACAGATTCGATTCAGACCGATCGTGTCGAAGCCGAAGTCGATCACGGCGATCGCCGCTTCCCGGGCGTAGCCGTTACCCCACCACTCCCGCCCGATCCAGAATCCGAGTTCGGCCTGGAGATGCTCCGGATCGATGTCTCGCAGTCCGACCGACCCGATCAGGACACCGCTGGTACGCAATCGAATGGCAAAGTTGATGGCCCGTCCGCGGGAAGCTTCCCTTCGCTGCTGTCCGATCCACGCCAGGGCGCGGTCCAGCTCGTAGGGATGAGGAATGGCTAGTGTGGTGTCGGCGATCTCCTTCACGCCGGCCAGGCGCTGCAGCTCAGGAGCATCCTCCTCCGTGAACGCCCCGAGCGTCAGACGGGGCGTCCGCAGAATTGGGGTTGGGCTCACCGCGGCACTAGAAGGCGTGTTGCTGTGCCCGCTCGATGCTCTGCCCCAGCTCCGCTACAGCTTCGCGTAAAGTGTTGAGCTCGGCATAGCGGCCACTCACCGAGCCGGCCCGAAGATCGTTCCCCAGGCCCCGGCACATCTCCGTGGCCCGGCGGATCCGGAAGCGCTCCTGAAAGTTCTTGTAGTCGTCGCCGCCGGCCGCTCCCAGCAAACCCCAGAGTCTCAGACGCATATCGTCCAGCGCGCTCTTGAAGTCCTCCAGTCCCTCGGACGGCGCTTTGCCAAGCGCCAGGCGGACCTCGATGGCCCTCAAGGTGGAGTTGAGCGTCGCGACGTGTTCGCCAAAGCTGGGCTCCCCCATGAACCCTCCTGACGAGTGGCCGCAAGCGCGGCCTAAGCCTGACCGCGAACTACTCCCGGTATGCGTCCACCGACATGTTGAGGTCCCGTCGCAGTTCCGTCTCGCCACTGACCAGCGAGTTCCAGCTGATCTCCTGGCCCTTGCGAGCGCCCTTGGGAGTGATCTTCACCCCTTCCGGGGAGATGGCCACGGTGTACAGCTTGCCGTCGAGGTCCAGCTCTCGCTTGATCGTCTTGTCGAGTTTGGTAGCCATGATTCCTCAGCAGTTTGGAGAAGCGCGGTAGCGCATAAGTCTTTGTGTAGCAGTGGGTCCCTGTTCCAGCCCGCCAAGTATACGCAATAGATGGCACTGCCGTCGAGTTGCGCCGGGGTGTCTACCCCCTAGCTTTACAATATCCCCCACAGTGCAGTTGGTCATGTCGAACGAGCGTGAGGCCCGCCTGAAGCGGGAATTCGCGAGACTCTATCCCGGGCTCAAACCCGGGGTTTGGTACAGCGCCGCCTGGCTGTCGGCCCGCCAGTTCGCCCGGATCCCTTGCGATGGCCGGGTGGAGTCCATGGCATCCGTGGTCAACGAGCAGCACTTCGAGTTCCGGGGCGGAAAGCCCTGGCGCAAGCCCAGGTCTCGGCAGCGTTAGATCTCCCACCTCATGGCCGGGAACCGCCGCCCGGCACCATCTGTTCACATTTCTTGGCCAGCTCCCCACCCTGTGGTCGGTATCACAGCATTGGCTGGGCGGTTCGCTAAACTGCCCATACCTCAAACAAGGCTGAGCCGAGCCTGAACTTGAGGCGGGTTCTCATATCCCGGGCATACTGTCCCGTGCAGTCATAGATAGGATGGGTTACTTGCGCTTCCTCCATCGATTCCTGGCGCCGGCCGGCGCCGTTGCCGCGCTCGCCTGCGGTGGCGACGACCTTGTCCTTCCGACCGACGGCTCTCCGACCAGCTCCCCAACCGTGCTCCAGATGATCACTGGAGATGCCCAGGTCGCAGCTCCGGGATCACCCCTCTCTCAGCCAGTGGTCGTCAAGCTGCTCGATCAGGACGGCCACGCTATGCCTGATCAGCCGGTGGC
>DASUVR010000128.1:0-5699 GCA_036378855.1 Gemmatimonadales bacterium
CTCCCAGATTCCGGCCCGGCTCGACCTGGCTTCGTATGGCCGTATTGCACTCGTCACATTTGCGGCGGACCGGCCCAATGATCCCATGAGCACACTGGCCACCCAGCAATTTGCCGAGGCGCTGCTCGCGAACCAGAACGGTGTCGAGCTGCTCGAGCTCGGATTGACCGACTCTTCACTGAAAGCGCTCCCGCCGGCTACCGACGCGGTGGCATTGGCTCAGGCGCTGGGTAAGCAGAAGAACGTCCCGGCCGTGTTCGTCGGTACGCTCAAGTTGTCGCAGCTGAAGCCCCATGGTCATATCGGCACGTCGGGAATGAACGTTCAGGCCGCCGTATCGGCCGAGCTCACCGTGAGGTTGTTGTCCACCAGCACCGGGGGGACCGTCTGGCGCTCCAGCTCGACCGCAAATGGTACGGTGGGACAGCTGAACATCTCGGACCGGCTGCCCTCGATTGCCGTACGCGACAAGGAAGAGGCGTATGGTGAGATCGTGCGTCAGTTAATCGTGGACGTCACTCGAGATCTTCGTCCCACCTGGGTCAAGCAGTAGCGCGCCGGGCAGTCTCTTCGTCCAGGCGAGCCCGAAGGGCCGCCAACAAAGGATCTGCCGCGGTATACTGCTGCCCATAGGCGAGATTGAAAGCGTAATCGAAGTCGGGCGGGTTTTTCCCCTGGGTGTGTTGCAGAATGGTCTCCAGCTTGTCCAACCCTTTGGCCAGCTTCGCTTCGGGAGAGCCGGCCGCCTCGTAATCGTCCCATAGTTCGACAATCTCACGGCGCACATCGGGCGGGAGCGGCTGGCTCAGCTCCAGCAGGTCCGCTCGCTCATGGCCGGCCTTGGGCGCTCCCGCTGATTGCAGCGGCGCAGGAACGTCACCCCCCAGGGCTTCGCCCAGATCGTGGATCAGACACATCTTGAGCAGCCGAGCCAGATCGATGTCAGGAGTTCGCCCGTAGAGCAGCATTGCCATGAGGGCCAATCGCCAGGTGTGCTCCGCTACGCTCTCCCGGTCGCCGGTGGAGGTCCACCCGCTGCGAGTGACGGTTTTCAGCCGCTCGGCCGCCCGAAGAAAGGTGAGGAGACCATCGATGTCGGTGGGCTGCATCTCGACTCCGCTGCTAAGTCTTGGCTTTGCCTCCCGGCGGCCATGCTCCTAACAACCGACGCACCACCACCAGTTCACCAATATGGTAAGCGGTGTGGTCAGCAACCAGCAGAATCTCTCGAAGGTAGGTCTGACCCTCACCATGCGGAATCCGGGCTTCGAGATTGATCTTTGGATTTCTGCTCAGGTCCTGCAGCGCAGCCCGATCCCGGAGGAAGTCGCTGACGCTCTTGTCCCACGCCGCGGAATCCGGCGGTGAGGCAGAGGAGGGCCAATAATCATCGGGCCATGTAAGCTCGTGATACTTGGGATTGCGGCAGAAATCCAGAATATCGGCCTGGGTAATTCGGAGGTGCTCGATCAGCTGCCAGGGAGAGTAAGGCAGATCCGACGGCTTTGTTCCTCGCAGCTCGGCCGGCAAGTCGGCCACGGCTGACTCGAAGCTGGTATGCGCGTCCTCCCAGCTGAGCAGCTTAGCGAGATGTTCTCGGATGCTCGAATCGGCCACGGCATCACTCCTGATCGGATTGGGGGTCGTTCTCTATCGTTTCGCGCAGCGCCCGGAATGCCTGCGTCAGGTCGGGCAGCTGGTGGTTCGCATTCAAGCCGCTCGGGTTGGGTAACACCCAGAGCGCGCTCCCGCGCATCCGCTCCTGCTGACGTCCCATTGCGGCCTTGGGCCGGTCAAACGCCGTACGATAGGCTCCGATCCCAACCACCGCCACCCAGCGCGGCCGGTACTGCGCAACCTTTCGCTCCAGTCGCCTTCTGCCGGCCCGCAGCTCCTCCCCCGACAGCTCGGCTGCGGTCGCAGTGGCGCGAGCAACCAGATTGGTAATACCCAGCCCTTCGTCCAGCAGCAGTTGCTCGTCCCAGGGACTCACCAGTCGCTGAGTAAACCCCGCGGCGTGCAGTGCAGGCCAGAAGCGGTTTCCCGGCCGGGCAAAGTGGTGGTGCGTGGCCCCGGAGTACAGTCCGGGATTGATGCCGCAGAACAACACCTTGAGATGGGGTCGGATCAGATCGGGAACCGTGCGACCTACTGCAGCCGCAACCTGAGCCATGGTGGGCCGGGGGCGGCTCGATGCACTGTTGACCACGTTCAGAGCAAAGTCAGCAGGATGGTCAGCAAGGAAGCCGCCACCCACGCTTTCAGGTAAACGCCGCGGGCCTGACGTTTGATCGTAGAGAGCTCAACTGGATCGCTGATGGGCTCGACGCCTTGGTCCATGTCGCGCTGACCGCGCGCTGCGAGCTTCACTCAGGTGCGTTCCCGAGCCTGAAAAAAGCCCAACGCCGCCGCCCCCAGAGGAAGAACGAGCAAGATTCGCCAGCCACGCGCGACATCGGCCCGGATGAGCACTGCGGCTGCTACCAGGCTGGCGCCAAGGAGCACCATACCGAAGGTGAGCCGCTTGCGGCGCTCGTGGGGACCGATGTTGGCGGTGACGCTGGGCATCAAGCCGGATCTCGATCCCGCATTATCCTCCCGGCTTGGCCGGCCGTCCCGGAGTGATCCTCTTCTCCGCCCGACCCTTCACGTAGGCGTGGACCGCCTGAATCTGGTCGGGGCTCATGGTGCCCTTGAAGGCGGGCATCCCCCGGTGAGGACGACCCTCGCTTACCACCTGGCTGAATTTTTCCGGCGTATCGACAGGCCCGCCGGGAGCCAGCGATGTCAGCAGATTGGCAGCGACGGGATTGGGCAACACGTCCTGACCATGGCACCGCGCGCAGTTCACGCTGTACTGCCGCCACCCTTCGTATTCGGCTGGGCTCACCTTGGGAGCGTTTGCCGGCTGATCTCCAGCCGGCTTCTGTGAGGTCGCGGGGGGAGTGTCGACCGCGGAGGACTGCGAGAGCGGTGGAGAAGTGGCAATCGAGTCTCGCAATCCAGATCCGAAGCCGGTCAGAATTCCTCCCGAGAGCAACGCCTGATAAATCCGGGACATCATCCGCCGGCTTTCACGGCTGGACGTCCTGGGTGGATCTTGGCATCACTCCGACCCTTCACATACGAGTAGATCGCCTCGATCGTGGGCATTTCCATTCCGAGTGCGCACCATGACGGCATTCCCTTGGCCGGGCGGCCGGCGCAGACCGTTTGAATGAAGAGCTCCTTGGTATTGATGGGCCCGTCCGGCTTGAGCGACAGAATGAGATGAGGAGCGATGGTCGTGCCCTGCGCGTCCTCGCCGTGGCAGCGGGCACAGTTCAGGTTGAACTGCTTCCAGCCATCGTACACCTGCTGGGGAACGGTATCCAGCGGCGCCGTGTGGTATGGATCGCGCAGCGGTGCGCTGGCTTCGGCTGTCTGAGATGGCGCTGCCGAGCTCTCCGCCGGCTGAGTCTGCGTGGAGGCAGTGGTATCAGAAGGCTGGGGTTTGGCCTGGGCAGGAGGCTTGGCCTGCACGGGAGGCTTGGGCTTGGCCGGTCGGGGAGTTGGCTTTGGCACGGCCGGCTTGGTGGCGACCACCTTGGCGGTATCGGCGCGAGCAGTGGTCGATTCAGCTCGGCTCATGCTCGAAGTGTCTCGCACCTGAGCGCTGGTATCTCTCGAAGCAGCCACCGCCGTGTCCGGCGCTGAAGACGGGGTGGTATCCCGCGCCACACCCGAGCGCTGTTCGCCCCCGCAGCCTGCGAGGCCAGCCAGCACGAGCACGCCGGTGAGCGAAGCCGTGCGTCCCCGCAAGATCCTCTGCTTACGCCAAGCACCAATCATGTGAGTCACCCCCTCCTCTCCAGTGGTCGTCGAGCGCGTCGCGTGATAATCAAAGATCGTGTGCCAGCCCAGGTTGCTAGGTGACGCAGGTCACGAGAACGGGTGCATGAACTCAGCCCCCAAATTATTATCCCGACATGACGCAGAATCCGAACACCGTGACGTTGGGACTGGTGCAGATGCGTTGCACGCCGGAGCCATCCCGGAACATGGCCGCGGCCGTTCGGGGAGTCCGAGACGCGGCGGCTCGCGGAGCCCAGATTGTATGCCTCCAGGAGCTCTTCCGCAGTCAATACTTCTGCCAGACAGAGGACCACGGCTGTTTTGATCTTGCCGAGCCGGTGCCCGGACCCTCGACCGAGGAGCTGGGGGCGCTGGCTGCGGAGCTCGAGGTGGTAATCGTGGCCTCACTTTTCGAGAAAAGAGCCCAGGGCATCTACCACAATACCGCCGCCATTCTCGACGCCGACGGACGATATCTGGGAAAGTACCGGAAGATGCACATACCGGACGATCCCCAGTATTACGAAAAGTTCTACTTTACCCCCGGCGATCTGGGCTTCCGGTCCTGGGACACCAAATTCGGTCGTATCGGCGTGCTGGTGTGTTGGGATCAGTGGTATCCCGAAGCGGCCCGCCTCACCGCATTGAGCGGCGCCCAGATTCTGTTCTATCCCACTGCCATTGGCTGGCTACCGGCCGAAAAGCAAGAGCATGGCGCCCAGCAGCAGGCGGCCTGGGAAACCATCCAACGAAGCCATGCCATCGCCAATGGCGTCTACGTTTGCTCGGTAAACCGGGTCGGCTTCGAGGGATCGCCGGAAGCGGGAATCGAGTTCTGGGGCGGCAGCTTTGTCTCCGATCCAGGAGGCCGGCTGATCGTGAAGGGAGGTACCGGAGAGGAGATCCTGATCGCCCAGTGCGACCTCTCAAAGGTGGACGCGAGCCGCACCCACTGGCCGTTTCTGCGGGATCGCCGGATTGACGCCTACGCCGATCTCACCAAGCGCTATCTCGACTGAAAGGACCACCTCCACTCCCGCTCAGCTGGGCTATCGGATGCCGGCCGAGTGGGAGCTCCACCGCGGCACCTGGCTGAGCTGGCCTCATAAAGAGGCGTCCTGGCCCGGGAAGTTCACTCCGGTTCCCCCGATCTTTGCCCGGATGGTCGGTCTCCTGGCCGACCGCGAGGAAGTCCATATCAACGTGGCCGGGCCCGCGATGGAAGACGAGGTCAGGCGACTTCTGGCCGATTGCGGCACCGACACCGGCAACGTGTTCTTCCACTTTCACCCCACCAACGACGCGTGGTGCAGAGATCATGGACCGATCTTCATTCAGCGGCCCGATCCGGAGCATCCTGAGGCCATCATCGATTGGGGGTTCAACGCGTGGGGTGGGAAGTATCCGCCGTACGATCTGGATGACGTCATACCGAGCCGAATCGCGGAAGAGCTGAGTGTTCCCGTGTTCCACCCCGGCATCGTACTGGAGGGTGGCTCCATCGATGTGAACGGACGGGGAACTCTGCTGACCACCGAGTCCTGTCTACTTAATCCCAACCGCAATCCCGAGCTGACTCGCCTGGAAATCGAACAGTTTCTCCGGGCATACCTCGGCGTGCGCCACATCCTGTGGTTGGGTGACGGTATTGTCGGCGATGATACCGATGGCCACATCGACGATCTTACCCGGTTCGTTGATGACCGCACTGTAGTCACTGTTGTAGAAGACGATCCGTCCGACGAAAACTACGAGCCGCTTCAGAAGAATCTGGAGCGGCTTCAGGACATGACCGACCAGGACGGACTTCCGCTGCGGGTGGTTACCTTGCCGATGCCGCGGGGGGTGTGGCACGAGGGCCAGCG
>DASUVR010000129.1:0-3412 GCA_036378855.1 Gemmatimonadales bacterium
CTGGCCCGGCGCTATGGCCCGCCTGGTCAGAGCGCCGAGGACCAGGCTCTGGTACAGGAGGTGGAAGAGCTGGTACGCCGCCTGGGCGATTCGTTGCGGGGGTGGGGAGGACGGGTCGCTCCGATTGTCCTGCTGCTCGGGCTCTTCAGTGCTCGCACGTATGCGCAGGCTCCGCCGCCGCCCGAGGGCCTCTATGAAGCGGGAGCTCTCCAGGCTGCCGCCGACGGGTTCAGCCGACGGGCTGCACTGGAGCCCACGGTTGCGGCGAACTGGTATGATCTCGGAGCCACCTACTACCGGCTCGGCGCTAAAGGCCGGGCCACCGCAGCATGGGTTCAGGCTCGGCGTCTGGCTCCGCGCGAGCCAAACGTTCTTCGAGCGCTGCGTCTCACCCCGGCTCCCGACGTAACTTCGGCCAGAATGCTCTGGTCACCCCCAGTTACCCCGGAAGAGCTGCTGCTGGTGGGGGTCCTGGCCTGGTTCGCCGGCTGGATTGGCTGGGTGCTGCGCCCCCGACATCGCGACCGCTGGTCGGCGCTCCTGATCTTCGCAGCGCTCGCAGCGCTCGGCGGGCTCGGACTGCGGGCCTGGTATCACCGGCCGGTCGCGGTGGTGCTGGACCAGACCACCATGCGATTGTCACCTCATGGCCGCGCTCCCGCGGTTGGTCCACTCGAGTCCGGCGCCGCGGTCCGGATGGTCAGAGCCGATCGCGGCTGGGTGCTGGTTCGCTCGGGCCGGGCGGAGGGTTGGGTGACGGCAGACGCGATCGCCGAAATCAGCGGATAAATTGCCCGAATGCCACGCTGCATTGCCATTCTCCCTGACGCTGTCGCCGATCAGATCGCCGCGGGTGAAGTCGTCGAGCGTCCAGCCTCCGTGGTCAAGGAGCTGGTGGAGAACGCGCTCGATGCCGGAGGCCGACACATCAGGGTCGAGCTGGAGAGCGGGGGAAAGGTCCGGATCGAAGTAAGCGACGACGGCAGCGGCATGGGGCGGGAAGACGCGGTGCTCGCGCTCGACCGGCACGCCACCAGCAAAGTCCGTTCGGCGGCGGACCTGGTCGGCGTGTCGACCTTTGGCTTCCGGGGCGAAGCGTTGCCCGCGATAGCCTCGGTGTCGCGCCTTACGCTGAGCACCACCGATGGCACCGGTGAGGGAACGGAACTGAGCGTCAATGGGGGACGGCTGGACCGGGTGAGCTCAGTGGCCCGGCAGCGCGGCACCACGGTTCAGGTTCGCGGGCTGTTCTACAACACTCCGGCCCGGCGCAAGTTTCTTCGCTCCGTGGCCAGCGAAACCCGCGCCGCTCATGAAGCGGTCGCTACACTCGCCCTGGCCCACCCGCATGCCGGTTTCGAGCTCCACGTCGATGGCACCTGCCGCCTCGCGGTCCCCGCTGAGCAGGAGGCGACAGAGCGTTTGGCTTCAGTGTGGGGGCGCGACCTGGCAGGGACTCTGATCCCGGTCAATTACGCCGCCGGCGCGTTTCGGGTGAACGGATTCATTCAGCGGCCAGGCGACGCTCAGCCCACCGGCCGGCGTACCCAGCTGTTCGTGAACGGCCGGCCTTTCAAGGATCCCTTTCTCATCCGTGCCGCGGAGGCGGGATATCGCGCCGCCATCCATCCGGGCGACCGGCCTTCTCTGTATTTGCGAATCGAGGTCGCACCGGAGGATGTGGATGTGAACGTCCATCCGGCGAAACTGGAGGTGCGCTTCCGCGATCGCATCGGGGTCGAGCGGGTAGTGGAAGAGTCTGTGCGAGCATCGCTGGGGGCACTCGTGGCCGCGGTGCCGGTCGAAGACTGGCGAGGACTTCCGACATCACCGGGAGCCAGGGGAGACGGGCCCGGTACCCAGCTGCTCGAGCCGGACCAGCTCTTCTCCGAGCCATCGCCCGCTTCCGGCACCCTGGAACAGGAGAGCCCGCCCGGCTTTGTCGCCCCCCTGCTTCAGGTCTTCGATACCTACATTCTGTACCAGGGCCCCGATGGGATCATCATCGTTGACCAGCACTCGGCTCATGAGCGGGTCTTGTATGAGGCGATCATGGCTCAGCTGAGCGGCGGCGGGGCTCCGGCGCAACGGTTGCTGCTGCCGCTCACCGTCGAACTGACCGATGAGGAGCTCGACGCCGTCGACGCCCACGGAGAGGAGCTCAGCCGAGTGGGCTTCGAGGTCGAGGGCTTCGGAGGACGGACGGTGGTGCTCCATGCCGTGCCGGCTCCTCACCCGCGCTTCGACGCCGAGAGCTGCTTCCGTGAGATGGTGGCCGATCTGGCTCGAGGCCGATTCGGCGGATGGAGCAATCGTCTGCAGCGATTTGCCGCCACCTACGCCTGCCGGGCGGCAGTGAAAGCGGGCGAAAGTCTGAGTGAACGAGAGATGCGGGAGCTCCTCCTTCGCCTGTTCGCCACCGATCTTCCGCCCCACGACGTCCACGGCAGGGCCACCATCGTACAGTTACCACGCGAGGAGCTGGAGCGCCGGTTTGGCCGGCGGTAAGGTTCCCGTCCTGGTTGGCCCCACGGCCGTGGGCAAAACGGCGGTGGCCCTGGCGCTCACCGCTCACTGGCCACTCGAAATCATCTCCGCCGACTCGCGCCAAGTGTACCGCCGGCTCGACATTGGAACCGCGAAACCTTCGGTCAGGGAGCGGGCACGGGTTCCCCATCATGGAGTGGATGTGGTGGACCCCGGCTGCAGATACAGCGCCGGTCATTTTGCTCGGGATGGAGTGCGCTGGTTGGCCGATGTGCGCGGCCGCGAGAAGCAGCCGATGCTGGTCGGAGGCACCGGACTCTACGTGCGGGCCCTGGCTGAAGGCCTCTTTACCGAGCCTGCACTGGATCCCGCGCGACGGCGGTCCCTCGATGCCTGGACCGCGCGGCTGGAGCCGATCGAGCTGCTGCGGTGGGCATCGCGGCTGGACCCCGGCTTTCGGGGAGGCGGCCGACAGCGTGCCGCGCGGGCGATTGAAGTGGCGCTTCTGAGCGGTCGCCCGCTTTCCTACTGGCAGGAAGCCGCCCGGGCGCAGGGCTCGCTCGATCCGTGGTACATTGTGCTGACGGTTCCCCGGGCAGTGCTGCATCGGCGGATTGCTCGCAGGGCGGAGGAGATGGTCCGGCGCGGCTTGATCGAGGAGGTCGCGTCAGTGCTGGCCGAGGGACACCCGCCGAATGCTCCAGGATTGGATGGGATCGGCATCAAGGAGGCGGTGGAATACCTGCACGGCGCGCGAGCCAGAGACTCGGTGGCCGAGGCCATCACCATCAACACTCGTCAGTATGCCAAGCGGCAGCAAACCTGGTTTCGGCATCAGCTCAGCGGTCAAGTAACAACGCTTGACGCCACCCGTTCGCCGGAAAAGCTGGCGGCGGAGATCGCGGGATTGTGGGAGAGAGCTGGG
>DASUVR010000130.1:0-13401 GCA_036378855.1 Gemmatimonadales bacterium
CGACATAGGCAGCCGCGTCGTCGGAGCCTTCGGCCACCGCACGATGCGGTCTCAACGCGATGGTCAGCTCTTCGGCCTTCGGCAGGTCAGCCAGGTCTCGCAGCCCGAGCAGCTCGAGAAAGAGCGGCGTAGTTCCGTACAGCAATGGGCGGCCCAATGCATCGCTCCGTCCCACCACCTCGATCAATCCTCGTTCCTGCAGCGAGCGCAGCACCCCGCCGGCGGAGACTCCGCGGATCTCCTCGATCTCGATCCGACCGACCGGCTGGCGGTACGCGATGACGGCGAGGGTCTCCAGTGTGGCAGCGCTGAGTTTGGGAGTCCGAACTGAAAACTGGGCCCGCTCCAGCGCCGAGGCGTAGACCGCGCGGGTGAGGATCTGGTAGCCTCCGGCAAGCTCGACCAGTTCCACGCCGTGCTGATCGAAATCGTAGTGCTCCCGAAGCTGCTCCAGCGCTACCCTCACATCAGCCACCGTGGCATCCGGATCGAGTGTCGCCATCTCCTCCGCTGTGATGGGGCGACAGGCCGAGAAGAGCGCGGCCTCAAGCAGCTGTGCGAGCGGTGTCACGGGCAATCACCATGGGTGAGAAAGGAGTGGGCTGCAGCAAGCGCACGCTGCCCCGCTTGGCCAGCTCCAGCAGCGCCAGCAAGGTGGAAAGCACGTCGACAATGGTGGGCCGGAGGCCAAGTGCGTCCAGCCAGCGAATCTCATCCTGCTCCGCCAGCAAGGTCTCTATTCGGCGGGTGGCGCTCTCCACGTCCAGCGGCCGCGCCACCACCCGGTGCAGAACCGGAAACGGGATGTTCGCCAGGACCCGCTCCACCGCGGAGAAAAGATCGAGGATCTCCAGCTTGAGCGGCGGCGGCGGCTGGGCCGGTGGCGGCGGCAGATACCCTCGGGCAAAGAGCTCGGAGCGCCGCTCGGCCGACCGGCCCATCCAGACCGCGACTTCACGAATCTGCTGATACTCGAGCAGCCGTCGTACCAGCTCCGCCCGAGGATCTTCCCACCCGTCCTCCTCCGGCCGGCGGGGAAGCAGCATCTGGGCCTTGAGTCGCACCAGCCGGCTGGCCATGTCCAGGTAATCGGCGGCCTGATTGAGGCCCAGCTCGTGGATGGCCTGGAGAAACTGATCTGCGATCCGAGCGATGGGGATGTCGGCGATCTCGAGCTCTTCTTCGCGCAGCAAATGGAGCAGCAGATCCAGCGGGCCGGAGAAGGCCTCCAGCTCGACTACGAAACCGGGACCGGCTCCGAGCGCAGTGGTCGGAGCCTCCGGAGCCGGAGCAGTCATGACTGAAAGATGTTCCATCCGTCACCTACGCTGAACGGGAGAATGATGTGGAGGAGAAATCCCATTCCCTTGAACGCGGGTGTCAACAACAATGCCATGACAGGCCGAAACAGAAACATCAGGGCAAAGATGGGGAGGTAGCCGAATCGTTGGAGCCCGCGATACCAGTTCCCAGCGCCGGGAGGCAGCGCGTGGTAGAGTATATGCGAGCCATCGAGCGGTGGAACCGGTATCAGATTGAAGAAGCAGAGAACCAGATTGAGCCAGATCCCATACACCAGCATGCGCTGCACCGTATCCAGCACCGGAGTCATGCTGCTCAGGGCCGGCGCCAGCATCCCGACCAGCACGAAGCCCACCGACCAGACCAGCGCCAGGATCAGGTTGGTGGTCACTCCGGCCGCCGACACCAGGATGTCTCCCTTGCGATAGTTCCTGAACTTGCGCGGATTCACCGGCACCGGCTTGGCGCCTCCGAACGTGAAGCTCCCTCCCGAGCCAAACCACAGCAGGGCCGGAAGCAGAATGCTCATCCAGGGATCGATGTGCGGAAGCGGATTCAGGGTCACGCGGCCGAGCATGTAGGCGGTGTCATCGCCTTGCCGGAGCGCGACGGCCGCGTGGGCATATTCGTGAGCGACCATGGCAAACACCAGCATGGGTAGCGCGAGCACGAAGTCGCCGATTTGTTGGTCCAGGGAACCATCCTATGCGAGGCCGCCGAAGGTTAAACGGACCTGAAGGGCAAAGTCAAAGTCATCTGCCGCTTGACCTTGCAGTGTCACACCTCTATGTTTTCGCGCTGCGAGATCCCGGACCTGTTTCCGGAAGAATTCATTTTTCTCTGAGGTTGCCGTGCCCCGAATCAGGTCTGCCGCCAAGCGCATGCGACAAGCTCGCGCCCGTGCCACTCAAAATCGTACTCAGCGGAGCCAGCTCCGCAGCGCGCTCAAGAAGGTGCGCACCGCCACTGGCGACGAGGCCAAGGCCGCTTACGCCGACGCGGTCAAGCTGCTGGATCGTGCCGGCCAGAAGAGCATCATTCATAAGAATGCCGCAGCCCGGCAGAAGAGCCGGCTGGCAAAACTGGTCGGGTCCAAGAAAGCGTAAAAACAAAAGCGTGAGCGGTGAGCGGGACGTCATCGATAAGGAAACTGGTATGCAGAGGGGCCCTGACTGAATGTGGGGCCCCTTAGTGCATCACCGCTCACGCTTGTCCCTTCGCTGCGCTCAGGGCAGGCTCTAGTCCCGCTCACGCTTTTCCCTACCGACCTCACACCCCTGCCAACTCAGCGCCGCACCGCTCGCAGTACCACTCCGTCGGCCGGTTCAGCGTACCGCACTCGCCGCACTTGAGTGTCTTCGCGACCCCTGCAGCCGCCTTGCTCACCGTGGGAATGGTTTGTACCGCAGGCTCCTGTGGCTTGGGTGGAGCGCTCGTTGCGGTAGGCGCCACCATGCCGGGATCCACGATGCTAGGATTGCTGGGCCGTCCCCGCGGTCTCGGCTCCTCGTCTGAGACCGACTTCAGGAATTCCAGCTCATCTCCGGCCGGCGCCGCTTCCGCCGCCGGTCTCGCCGTCTTGGGCGGAGCGTACCGGCTCGAGTCGTCCACCGGCTCAGCGATGTTGGTTACCATCGGAGCCTGCTCCACTACCTCGGGGCGCGGCGCGGGCCGTGCCGGCGGCGGCGGCGGGGCACTGGATCCCGCGGTCCGCGGCGAGCTGATGACGCCCTGGATTCCGGTGAGGCGGGTGATCTCCGCTCCAACGCTGCGCAGGCGGTTGCGCAGCTGCTCGATCTCGCGCCGGCTGTCTTCACTGACCCGGCGCCACTCGTCCTCCGAGTACTCTCCCACCGAATGACGGACCTCCGCCTCGGCCAGCGCTTCTTCGGCGGCTCGTCGCTGCCGGTCGAGCTCCGCCTGAGAGGCGTGATGCCGCTCGAGCTCCTCGCTGATGGCGGCCCCGCGGCCGCGTAGCTGCTCCATGACGCCCTGGAGCCGCGCCTCGTAGTCGCCCCGCACCCGCTGCCGTACGGCCGGCGGAGCCTTGTCGCCCGAAGCATCGAGTTTGTTCAGCCACTCCTCGTACTGTCTGCGCTGCTCCAGCAGCTCCTCGATCGTGGCTTCAGCTTCCTGCAGTGTTTTGTTCATCGGAGACGTTCCTCTCATCCGGTCTACGTCCAACGAATTCGGCCCTCTGCCGATGTGGCTTCAGCTCCGTTCGCCAGGCCGGGCGAACCAGGGGCTCGGCCGCGAGCAGTCCTATCGCCGGCAACCACGCATTTGGGGGATACACGTCATCAGGGGATGATCTCTAAATCTAATTGAGTGCTCGGCCCGCGGTACCCGGTGGGACAACGATCTAGGGGATCGACCTCATCCAGATCGTCAGGCCTTCTCCTCCAACCGGTAGACCACCTGCCCCCGCACAATCGTGAGCTCGGCTCGGCCGGTGAGCCGGCGCCCGCCAAAGGGCGTATTCCGGCTCCGGGAGTAGAATCGGGCCGGATCTACCGTCCACTGTGCCGCCGGATCGCTGATCGTGACGTCGGCCGGAGCTCCTGGCGCGAGCGACCCACCCGGCAGGTTGAAGATCCGGGCCGGCGCCGCACTCATCCGGTCGATCAGATCGCACAACGTCAGCACTCCGGTTCCAACCAGCTCAGTGACCGCCAGTCCGAACGCCGTCTCCAACCCGATGATGCCGTTAGGCGCGTCGTCGAATTCCCGCTCCTTGGCATCGTAGTGATGAGGAGCATGGTCAGTGCAGATGGCGTCGATGGTTCCGTCTCTGAGTCCCTGGCGGACCGCCTCCCGATCCTCCGGTTCCCGGAGAGGAGGGTTCATCTTGGCGTTGGTGTTGTAGCCCTCGCACTGCTCGTGCGTCAGCGTGAAATGATGGGGACACGCTTCGGCGGTCACCCGGATTCCCTTCTCCTTGGCCCGCCGAATCAGCTCGACCGAGCCGCGGGTAGACATGTGACAGAGATGCACGTGCCCGCCGGTGTGCTCCGCCAGAAGAATGTCGCGGGCCACCATGATCTCTTCCGCCGCCGACGGAATTCCCTTGAGCCCGAGCCGGGTGGAAACCAGCCCCTCGTGCATGGCGCCGCCGGCCGACAGCGTGGGATCTTCACAATGATCCGCCACCGGTATGCCGAAAGTGCGGGCGTACTCCAGCGCAGTGCGCATCAGATGGCTCGACACCACCGGTTTGCCGTCGTCGCTGACCGCCACCGCCCCTGCCCCGACCAGCTCGCCGAACTCGGCGAGCTGCTGCCCCTTCTGACCCAGAGAGATCGCGCCGATGGGATACACCCGTGCCTTTCCCGCGCGCTGCGCCTGGCTCACGATGAATCCCACTGCCGCTTGATTATCGGTGACCGGATCGGTGTTGGGCATGGCGCACACGGCGGAGAAGCCCCCCGCGGCAGCCGCCATCGAGCCCGACGCTACTGTCTCCAGATCCTCCTGTCCCGGCTCCCGCAGATGCACATGCAAGTCGATCAGCCCGGGGGATACCACCTTCCCCCCGGCATCGATGGTGAGTGCGTCATCCGGCGAACCCAGGCTTCGGCCCACCCCCACGACTTTGCCGTCCTGCAAATAGACGTCGGCCACGCCATCGGCTCCGCGCGCCGGATCGATGACCCGGCCCCCGCGGATGAGGATCGGTCTCACCGCTGGCCCTCCCCATCGCTGGCCCAGTCCGGCGCGCCGCCCGCGAGCAGATAGAGCACCGCCATCCGTACCGCCACGCCATTGGTGACCTGCGGGAGTATCACGCTGTGCGGTCCGTCCGCCACGTCGCTGTCGATTTCCACGCCTCGATTCATCGGTCCGGGATGCAGAATCAGCAGGTCCTTCGGCGCCCGGGCCAGCCGCTCCTTGGTTACCCCGAACACCCGGTTGTACTCCCGGAGCGACGGGAGAAATCCGGTCTCCATTCGTTCGAGCTGAAGCCGCAGCACGTTGAGCGCATCCGCCCACTGGATGGCGTCTTCGATCCGGGGCAGGATGGTGACGCCCAGCTCCTCGACGTGGCGCGGCAGCAGGGAGGCCGGGCCACAGACTCCCACCTCCGCGCCCAGTTTGGTAAGGCCCCAGATGTTGCTCCGGGCCACTCGGCTGTGCAGGATGTCGCCGCAAATGGCGATCTTGAGTCCCTTGATCCGACCGAACCGGTCGCGCAGCGTGAGCATGTCGAGCAGCCCCTGGGTCGGATGCTCGTGTTTTCCGTCGCCCGCATTGATCACGTTGGAGCGAATGCGCTGCCCCAGGAACTGCGCCGCGCCCGAGGCTCCATGCCGGATAACCACCATGTCGATCCGCATGGCTTCCAGGTTCTTGGCGGTGTCCACCAGGGTCTCGCCTTTGCTGACCGACGAGCCGGCAGCCGCCACGTTCACCGTATCGGCGGAGAGCCGCTTTTCGGCAAACTCGAACGAGATCCGGGTCCGGGTGGAGGCCTCGAAGAACAAGTTGACGATGGTCTTTCCCCGGAGCGCGGGCACCTTCTTGATTGCCCGCTCGCTCACCTCCTTGAACGGCTCTGCCGTGTCCAGGATGAGCTGGATCTGTTCCGCGCTGAGCGGCTCCAGGCCGACGAGATCTTTACCGAGAGACGGGGCGCTCAAGTGTCACCCCGAGCGCAGCGAGGGGGCCGAACCTGATGTGTCACCCCGAGCGAAGTGCGTGTCACCCCGAGCGAAGCGAGGGGGCCAGAGCCATTCAGCATCTCTATTTCCCTCTCACCAGTTCAACTGCATCGCGTTCATCCAGCTCGCTCACCAAAACGTCCACCCGATCTCCCGGCGTGGTGCTCACCGTCGTGCCAACCACATCGGCCTGAATCGGGAGCTCGCGGCCTCCCCGGTCGATCAGCACGCAGAGCAGAATCCGCTTGGGCCGGCCGAAGTCGGCGCACTCGTCCAGCGCCGCCCGTACCGTCCGGCCGGTGTAGAGCACGTCGTCTACGATCACCACGGTGCGGCCATCCAGGTTGGGCAGGCTGGTCTCGCCCACGACTGGACGGGGGCCGATGGTCTGCAGATCGTCGCGATATAAGGTGATGTCCAGCTTGCCGACGGGGAGATTGGAGCCTTCGGACGCGTCGATGAGGCGCTTGAGCCGGCCGGCCAGCTCCACCCCCCGCCGCTGAATGCCGACCAGCACGAGGGTCTCGGTGCCCCGGCTCCGCTCAACGATCTCACTGGCCATGCGCGCGAGAGTCCGACCGAAGGCGCGCTCGTCCAGGAGTGGGGTCCGAGAGGGCATCGGGGCGGGAAGCTAGCGCTGAAACCTAAAGGACGGTAGGGCTGACGAGATCGGCAAAAACTTTACCACAGAGGCACAGAGGACACAGAGGACACAGAGGATCGCTTTCCCTGGAGATCACTTCATTGAGGCTGCGCACACCTAGAACGAAAAGGGACAGAAAATTCTTTTGATGTGGGTATCTGCGTCAGGGTGTCGTGACCTCAGGAGTAGTAGAATCCTCTGTGTCCTCTGTGGTGAGCTTCTGTCTTCGAGGGACCTTATTCTTTAGGTAGGGATAAAACCTTAAGGCAGGATTGAATCACGATGGAAATTCCCGGTTACGCTCGTCCCTTCGCTGCGTTCAGGGCAGGCCTGGTCCCGCTTACGTTCGTCCTAGTCCCTTGTGGTCAAGACGGACAGGGAGGGATTCGAACCCTCGATACCCTTGCGAGTATGCCACCTTTCCAGGGTGGTGCCTTCAACCACTCGGCCACCTGTCCCGAGCCATTGCAGGGCGGCAACTTAGTGCGCTCAGAGAGGAAGATCAACGTGAGTCTGACCGGTGAGTGACGCCTACATCACCGCCGCCGTGCGCACGCCGGTGGGACGAGCCGGCGGAGCTCTGGCCGACCTGCGCCCCGACGATCTGGCGGCGCTCGCGCTGCGTGGAGTGCTGGAGCGCTGCCGCATTCCTCCCGACCGGATCGATGATGTGATTCTGGGTTGCACCAATCAGGCCGGCGAAGACAACCGCAACGTAGCCCGTATGGCGGCACTCCTGGCGGGACTACCGGTGGAGATCCCGGGCCAGACGGTGAACCGTCTCTGTGGATCCGGCCTTCAGGCGGTCACCTCTGCGTCCCACGCCATTCGCGCCAGCGAAGGAGATCTCATCCTGGCAGGAGGGGTGGAGAGCATGACCCGGGCGCCGTACGTGATGCTGAAGAAGGGTCGAGTGTGGGACCGCACTCCGCCGGAGATCGCCGATAGCACGGTTGGCTGGCGTTTCGTCAACCCGCGGATGCCTGCGGCCTGGACCATTTCGCTGGGTGAGACCGCGGAGCGCGTGGCCCAGTCCTACCGGATCAGCCGTACCGAGCAGGACGAGTTTGCCCTGGAGAGCCAACGGCGAGCCGAGTCGGCGGTCCAAGCCGGAGTGTTCGCCGATGAGCTGATCCCGGTCCCCTTGGGCGCCGGCCGCGAGATCTGCCGGGACGAGACGCCGCGATCCGTCACCCTGGAGCAGCTCGCGCAGCTCAAGCCGGCGTTCATTCCCGAGGGCACCGTGACGGCGGGAACGTCGAGCGGCATCACCGATGGAGCCGCGGCGATGTCCCTAGCCAACGGCGACGCTCTGTCGGCGCTGGGCCTCGAGCCCCTGGCCCGTGTCGTGGCAACCGCCGTCGCAGGGGTAGACCCGAGCTGCATGGGCCTCGGTCCCATACCCGCCACCCGGAAAGCACTTCAGCGCGCTCGTCTGACCGTGGATCAGCTGGACCTGATCGAGCTGAACGAGGCGTTTGCCGCCCAGGCGATCGCCTGCATCCGCGAGTTAGGGCTCGATCCCGAGCGGGTAAATGTCTACGGAGGAGCCATCGCGCTGGGTCATCCACTCGGCGCCAGCGGCGCGAAGATTCTCACTACTCTGATTCATGCGCTCCGGCGCACCGGGGGCCGCTACGGCCTTGCCACCATGTGCATCGGTGTGGGGCAAGGCATAGCAATGATTGTGGACGTTCGGCCCTAGCGGAGCGCCTCCCGCAGCACCCTGCCCTGCGACCCGTTCGGCGCCGGGATTCCCAGCAGCGCCGACAGCGTCGGCGCCAGATCGGCGACCCCTACCACCTCTCCATACCTTCCCGGCTTGATCCCCGACCCAAACAGCAGCAGCGGCACGTGGGTGTCATACGTCCACGGTGAGCCATGGGTGGTTCCCTCCGGCCGGGCACCCGGGAGGAGATAGGGCGCCAGCACGTAGAACACCTGGCCGCTCCGCTCCGGATCGTAGCTCAGCTCCGAGCGGGAGTGATTTCCGGCGGCGCGTTGCTGAGCCAATTCGGCACCGGTGAGCACCTGGGCCACCCCAGGCACCGCCTGGACCGCCTGTTTTGCCACCAGCTCGGCGTCCTCCAGCTTGACTCCCCGCTCTTCCAGTGCCGGCAGGTTCAGATAGAGGAAAGGCCAGCTCTGATTCATGATCCAGTTGGGACGCTCCACCCAACCTGGCGCCCGCGGCGTGCCGAACCGCGATCGCAATGCCCGCTCTGCGGCATCGGCGATTACAGCGGGATCGATGCGGCCGGCATTGGTGCTGGGCCGCCGGGCACGCAGCAGCTCGGGGAGCGGAGCGACGCCGTGATCCGCGGTGAGCGCGATAACCAGGTTGTCGCGACCCACCTGCTGCATCAGAAAGGTGAAGAACCGCTCCAGCAGCCGGTCGGTGCGGATGGTGATGTCCATCATCTCGTGGCTGTCCGGCCCGTAGCTGTGGCCCACCAGATCGTTGGCGGAGAAGCCGATGGCCAGCAGGTCGGGATCTTCATCTCCACCCAGGTGCTCGGCCCGGACCACCTCCATCGCGAAATCGATCAGCACCTCGTTCTCGAACGGAGAGGTCTCGAACCCCTCCATGAATCTTGCGCTCGAAGCGCCGGTTGCGAGCTGGTGGGGGAACGTCCGGCCCATGCCTCCGACATTTTCCTCCGCCGCCACATTGTCCGCACCGGCGATGGAGTAAGCCGCCGCCGGCAGGAGATGGTCCCAGATGCGGCCCTGGTATTGACTGATGGCTCCACTGCTGTTGAATCGCCTGACGTAGGCCGGCAACTCCTTCATGTAATAAGTGGAGGTGGCCACCACCGTGTCCTCGGTCCAGTAGGCAGCGTCGGCCAGGTGGCCTCCCATCATGATCGCCGATCGGTCTTTCCCGGCGATGGCAAACACCCGGCTTCGCCCTCCGGTAGCCCGCTTCAGCTGATCTCCCACGGTGGAGTCCCGAAGGTTACGGGGCGAGCGGCCCTCCGAGCTTGCGCCGATCAGCTTGGCCGTGCTATCGAACGCACAGTATTCCGCCCGGCGCAGGTCGGGGTTGTACCAGGTATTCGCCACGATACCGTTCTTGTTGGCGTAGCTTCCGGTGAGAATGACGGCATGACCCGCACACGTCTGGGTGATGCTGTGCTCGTACTGCGCCTGGCTGAACTCGGCGCCCTGGGTCAGCCACAAATTGAAGCCGCCCGGGCCGAAGTAGCGCCGGAACCGCTGCAGATAGTCGGGACGAAACTGGTCGATCGAGATCACCACCAGGAGCCGGGGCCGCGACGCCTGGGAGAATGCGGCGGAGGTCGAGAACAGGCCGATGGAGGCGGCGATTACCCCCGCCCGGATGAGAGATCGCCCCATCATTGGCTCAGCCGCCGCTCGAACTCCTGTCGCGCGCGCGCAATGAGCTCCAGGGTCGAGGCTTTTTCCGCTTCGCTGTTCCACCCGGTGTTCGCCTGGACACCCGCCCGAAGCCGGTCCAGCCAGGCGATGAAGTATCGGGCATCTTCGTCCGATCGGATCGGCTCTTTGTTCACGCTCACGTAGATCGGGCTGGTTGTCGCGTACGGGTAGACGTCGAGCACCGGGTATTCCGGTTCATTCGCCCGGGCCCGGAGCAGGTACCAACCACTTCCCTGCTGCGGGAGGTGCACCTCGGTGGACACGCTGGTGCGCGTCTTGGGGAGCGGGATCTCGGAGACCACCGTTCCGTTGCGCACGATCTCCAGGTGGTCTACCGGGACGTAGGACCGAAGTGTTACCCGAGCCACCAGCTGCTTCTTCTCCGGCCGCACCGTCACCTCGTCACCCAATCCCTTGCCTTCGAGGGTAAAGCTCAGCAGGGGGCCGTTGGTGGCAAAGCTTCGGCCCGCCTTGAGCGCGCGCAGCCAGCGACCCCGGTCCAGCGGCGGTCCGCTCCGGACAAAAACCCGATTCAGTCCCACCGGGCCTCGGAGCGACGCGAAGTTGGCCATGGCGTCGGTGCCCGCTCCGGCCGGCAGGCGGAACCCGCAGTTGAGCAGCTGATACCACACCTTGGCCGTGGCGACGTAATCGTCGACGAATCCCAGCGCCTCGTAGTAGTCCACCTTGCCCAACGCGACGTCCACCGGAAGCTCATTGGTCAGCGGCTTGCTGGAATCACCCGGTTCGGGATGACTGTCGAACGGATGAACGTATCCGGTGACCCCGCCCTGTCGATGCGCCAGATCCATGATTGCGGCGTTGGTGGGATAGAGGCTTGCCGCCGCGGTGTTCACATATCCGGAATACCCCGGCAGCAGAATGTTCCGGGTGAGTCCCAGAAGACCGACGTGCCCCCAGTAGCTGGTGTGGTACTCCTGATCGTGGGCAATCACAGTCCCCGGCTGAGACGCCGGGTCGAGCCGGCCGGAGAACCAGGAGATGTCCGGGATTCTCCCCTCCTTGTTCACGATGAGATTCTCCACCACATGGAGGTCCTCGGCCCGGGCCTGCGCCGCCAGGCCCCGGGGCGTGTTGCGGTAGTTGCCGCCATAGTTCATGTGGATGTGAAGGTCGCCGCTGTACCACCCTTCGGCCGGCAAGTTCGCCAGACGCCTGAGTACGATGCGAACCGGGATTACCGCACCAGGTTTTACCTGCAGCGATCGCCGCTCCACCCGATACTCCGGACCGCGGGATACCTCCACGTCGACTCTGCCGGTGGGGACCGTGACCCGGGACCCGCCCGTACTGTGGAAGTAGCCATACTCGAAGGGCCGCGACCCGCGGTCGAAGCTGTCGTCCGCGTGCATCCAGGAGTTCTCCGGTCCGTAACTGCGGCCGTCACCCCCCGTGATCGAGACCCGGGCCGGAACCGAGCGCCCGGCGGCATCCACTATTGTGAGGCTGATCCGTCCGGTCGGTAGGAGATATTTGCGCGCCGGTGCGCGCAGCTCCTCGATCGATCCGCCCGGAACCGTCACGATCTGAATCCGGAGATCTCCCTCGGCATTGGAGACGTACGCGATGCGGCTTCCGTCCGGCGACCAGCGCGGCGCGGTGGCGTCGCCCTCGCCGTAGGTCAGCTGAAAAGGATCACCGCCGTCTGCCGTCATGACCCAGAGTTGGTTCCACTGCCCGCCCAGATAGGAGCTGTAGACGACCCGCTTGCCGTCCCGGCTCCAGTCCGGTCGTGCCCGCCAGGTGGTTTCCTCGTAGTGAATCTCTCGGATCGGGGAGCGACTGCGGGCAGACATTCTCCAAAATCCACCGGAGCCCCAGATATGCCCCCGATTGGAGATCAGGATCAGTTCCTGTCCATCGGCTGACCAGGTGGGCGACAGATACTGGTCGTAGGCGCCATAGTAGTAGCGCGGGAGTCGGCTGTCCCGGTCTTCGGTGATCCGCTCACCGCCTGCCGCCTGCTCTCCCGCAGCGGGGATGATGAAGACGTGCCAGCGGCCTTCGTAGGCGCTGGAGACATAGGCGACCTGCTTGCCATCCGGAGACCAGCGTGGCTCCACGTTGACCGCGCCATTGCTCACCAGCGGCCGGCTCTCGCCGTTTTCCAGGTTCAACCGACGGAGCTCGACCGCGTCATTGCGATACGACGCGTACACCACCTCGGCGCCATCGGGAGACCAGTCGGGTTGATAGTCGTAGCCCGGCCCCGAGGTAAGCTGGCGGGCGTCGCCGCTGGCGATTCGCTGCCGCCAGAGCGAGCCCTGCATCGAGTAGATCAGCTCTTGCCCGTCCGGAGACCAGGTGACACTGCCTGGCCCGCTGGTCAGCTGCGGCAGGTACATCTCCCGGTAATAGTAGCTGTGGGGGACCTTGATCTGCCGCAGGACCGGCTGGCGTTGAGCGATCAGGGCCGCTGGTGCCAATGCGAATGCGGAGAGGAGAACCGCGAGCAGGGTCACGAGACGCATGGATGGCCGAGGCAAAAATCTCTGCAGGATGGAACGTTTCAGACTGCCAGTACCTGCCGCCGGCGGCCGCGCCAGTATGCCACCCCACCAAGCGCCACGAACAGCGCCGCCCCGCCGATCACCTTGAGCCGAAACAGCCAGGGCTCTGCCGTGTCCGACGGGGGTATGGTGGCCACCACCATGGCCCCCAGGGTGAGCAGAAAGCCGGCCATTCCGGTCACTGCCGTCATCGGCCTTCGCTCGTACCACGGGAGTGCCTCAGTTTGCCGCTCTTCGAAGCTCGTCTTCAGATAGGAGATGAACAGGTAGAGATAGGGAATGAAGTAGATCAGCAACATGGTGTCGAGCAGAACCAGGTAGGCCCGTTCGACAGTCGTGCCCTTGCCCAGGACTGAAAGCGCCAGGAACAGGGTGGCAAGCACGGCCTGGGTGAGGATCGCCACGTAGGGAGTCTTCCACCGGGGATGAACCCGGCCAAAGGCGGGCGGGAAGTACCGGTCGAGCCCGATGACGAATGCCACCCGGGCCGGTCCGGTGAGCCAGGCCCCGACGCCACCGATGTTGCCCACCACGTAGAACGTGGCAGCCAATGGAATCAGCCAGGCCAGGCCCCCGAAGTCGCGGGCGCCGGCGGCCATGGCCTGGAAGAACCCCGATACGATGTGCACGTCGGCGCTCGGCAGCAGCCAGAGCAGTGATGCGGTGCCCGCGATATACAAAAACGCGATGAAAGGAGCGGAAACGTAGATGGATCTCGGCAGCGTCCGCCTGGGATCCTTTACCTCTCCACCCATCACGGCGCAGAGCTCCAGTCCGGCGTAGGCAAATGCAATCGAGGCCCACAGGTTGATCTGGGACATGTCACCGAAGTGCGGCCGTACCGTTGCCCAGGTGATCGGTGTGG